>NZ_RCVK01000411.1:0-31716 GCF_003667485.1 Micromonospora sp. BL1 | reverse complement strand
GACCGGCGTCGGGCCAGGGCAGGTCGAGCGGGGGTGGCGACGCCGGGGCCGGACGCTCGACCCGGGGGAGGAACGATGTCGGCTCCTCCCGGCGGTCGTGGCCGGCGCGTTCCCGGGGGTCGCCGCCGGTCACCGGGGCACCGTCGCCGATTGCAACGCGGTGGAGTCCTCGAACGCCGGCACGGTGACCGTGGAGACGCGCTCGACGTACCCGAGTTGGTAGTGGTCGGCCACTTCCTTGAACACCCGCACTCCCTCAGAGGCGGCGAGCGCCCGCTGGAGTTCCGCGGGATCGCCGATTGCCACGATCTTGAAAGGAGGGGAGTACACCCGGCCGTGCAGCAGCAGGGTGTTACCGACGCAGCGTACCGCGCTGGTGCTCAGCACGCGGACGTTCATGATTGACATGGCCTCCGCGCCGCCGGCCCAGAGCGCGTTGACGACCGCCTGGACGTCGCCCTGGTGCACCACCAGGTCGTCGTTGCTGGCGCCCTTCGGCAGCGGCTGGTCCGGCCGGCGGTCGGCGTCGTTCAGCTCGACCGTCACGCCGCTGCCGGTGAGCGCGGTGAATCCGGCGGCCTGCCGGCTGGCGGCGGCCCGGTCCCGCTCGGTCTTGATCGGCCCGTCGGCGCCGGCCAGCGCCTCGGTCTGCTCCTCCACCTCGGCGCGGAGCCGGGCGGCCTTCGCCTCGCTGGCGGCGACCTCCTCGCGGCGGTCCTCGATGAGCTGGGTGAGCTGGGGCCGGCGGTCCTCGCGCAGGGGCGTGCCGCCCGCGGTGGTGGCGGTGGTGGTGAAGAGCAGGCCGGCCGCGGCGGCGATCAGGGGTACGCCGATGGACCAGCCGGGGCGGCGCTGGCGGGCGCGCCGGGGCAGCAGGGCGGCTGCCGCGCGGCGGAGGACCTTCTGCCAGGAGGCGGCGCCGGACGTGTACTCCACCGGGCGTTCCCTTTCCCGTCGTCTCGTTCCGGCCCGCGCCGGTGCGAGCCGACCTGCTCGACCCGGAAAGTCCGCTCTTTCCGGTTACTGAGTGCACCGGCCTGGCCCCATTCGTGGCCTGGACGGTCCGTCGGGACTACGCTAGCTGTCGAACATTATTGGCCATGGACCGTCGCCCTCGCGCCCGGTTGTCAGGCCGGACGAGGTCGTACCCCCCTCTGGAGAGCGTCGTGCCCAAGTCTCAGGTCCGCAAGAAGAAGGTGTACACCCCGCCGACGGACGTGCGTCCGACGGCGACGGCGTCGACGCGCAAGCCTAGCCCCATCTGGCTGCCGGTCACGGCGGTCACGCTGATCGTGGTGGGCATCGGCTGGCTGGTCCTCTACTACCTGTCCGAGCAGGCGTACCCGGTCGCCAGCTGGGGCTACTGGAACCTCGCCGTCGGCTTCGGCGCGATGGTCTCGTCGCTGATCCTGCTCTCCCGCTGGCGCTGATCCGGCGCTGCCCCACCCCGGCGTAGGTCACGCCACGCCGCCCCTGCCCGGCGCTTCGACGCCGCTCCACCTAAGGTGTGCGCAGGGCGGCGTGGCCTGGTGCGAGAAGACTCACGTTACTGCTGGGTAACCTTGCGCGTAGGCTGCACGGACAAGCAGCAGACCGGGAGGCCAACTCGATGGGCAGCGTCCAGATCGTCACCACGATCCTCGCGGCCGCCATCACCGCCGTGGCGGTGTGGCTTGCGGTGCGCGCGGTCATGAAGATGACAGCCGTCATCCGGCTCGGCCAGCCCGCGCCGGAGCGGTTCGGCGACAAGGGCGCGCGCACGAAGCAGATGCTGGTGGAGACCGCCGGTCACACCCGCATGCTGAAGTGGAGCGTGGTCGGCGCCGCCCACTGGTTCGTGATGGTCGGCTTCATCGTGCTGTCGCTGCTGGTGCTGGAGGCCTACTTCGAGGTGGTCTCGACCGGCGGCGGGCTGCCGATCATCGGGCACTGGACGATCTTCGGTCTCGTCACCGAGTGGATCGGCATCCTCGGCCTGGTCGGCATTCTGGTGCTGATGGCGATCCGGCTGCGCAACCGGCCCGGCCGCGCGGAGAACCGCTCCCGGTTCACCGGCTCGACCATGTGGCAGGGCTACTTCGTCGAGTGGGTCGTCCTGCTGGTCCTGATCTTCGGTTTCGTGATCCGGGGCTTCAAGGTCGCCACCGACCACTTCGAGTACCCGGTCTGGGCCGCCCCGCTCAGCCACGCCGTCGGCTCGGTCCTCCCCAACTGGGAGGCGGGCGTCAGCGTCGCCGCGCTCATCAAGATCGCCATCTCGATGACCTGGCTCATCGTGATCTCGCTGAACGTCACCATGGGCGTGGCCTGGCACCGCTTCCTGGCGTTCCCGAACATCTTCTTCAAGCGCGACCCGGAGAAGCCGGCCGGCTCCGGCCTCGGCCCGCTGCGCCCGATGACCAGCGAGGGCAAGCCGCTGGACTTCGAGGAGGCCGACCCGGAGAAGGACCAGTTCGGTGTCGCCCACGTCGAGCAGTTCACCTGGAAGGGCCTGCTCGACTTCAGCACCTGCACCGAGTGCGGTCGCTGCCAGTCGCAGTGCCCCGCCTGGAACACCGGCAAGCCGCTGTCGCCGAAGCTGCTGGTGCTGAGCCTGCGCGACCACGCGTACGCCAAGGCGCCGTACCTGCTGGCCGGTGGCGGCAAGGACCTGACCGGCGAGGAGAAGGCCACGCAGGCGCAGCTCGCCCACATGGACGTGCTGGCCCTGGCCGAGGCCGACCGGCCGCTGATCGGCACCGCCGAGGAGGGCGGCGTCATCGACCCGGACGTGCTCTGGTCCTGCACCACCTGCGGCGCCTGCGTCGAGCAGTGCCCGGTGGACATCGAGCACGTGGACCACATCGTCGACATGCGCCGCTACCAGGTGCTGATCGAGTCGAGCTTCCCCTCCGAGGCCGGCGTCATGCTGCGCAACCTGGAGAACAAGGGCAACCCGTGGGGCGCCCCGCAGAACACCCGCGAGGACTGGACCAAGGGCCTCGGGTTCGAGGTGCCGCGGGTCGGCGAGGTCGACGACTTCGAGTACCTGTTCTGGGTCGGCTGCGCCGGCGCGTTCGAGGACCGGGCCAAGAAGACCACCCGCGCTGTGGCCACGCTGCTCAACGAGGCGGGCGTCAAGTTCGCCATCCTGGGCGAGGGCGAGACCTGCTCCGGTGACCCGGCCCGCCGCATCGGCAACGAGTTCGTCTTCCAGATGCTGGCCCAGCAGAACGTCGAGACGCTGAACGAGGCGTTCGAGGGCCGGGAGAAGAGCAAGCGCAAGATCGTCGCCACCTGCCCGCACTGCTTCAACACCCTGGGCAACGAGTACGGCCAGCTCGGCGGCGAGTTCGAGGTGGTGCACCACACCCAACTGCTGGCCCACCTGGTCAGCGCCGGCAAGCTCACCCCGGTGCAGCCGGTCGACGGCGGCGTGACCTACCACGACCCGTGCTACCTCGGCCGCCACAACCGGATCTTCGCCGCGCCGCGTGAGGTGCTCGGCAGTGCCATCGGAGATGGCCGCGGTGGCGCAGCTTCCGATTCCGGTGCAGGCCGCGACAGCGGCCTCGTCGAGATGCCGCGCAACAGCGAGCGCTCCTTCTGCTGCGGCGCTGGCGGCGCCCGGATGTGGATGGAGGAGAAGATCGGCAAGCGGATCAACGTGGACCGGGTCGAGGAGGCCATGTCCACCGGCGCGAAGACCATCGCGGTCGGCTGCCCGTTCTGCTCGACGATGCTCAACGACGGCGTGAACGGCAAGGGCGCGGGCGAGGACGTCGAGGTGGTCGACGTGGCCAGCGTGCTGCTGCGCTCGGTCAAGCCGGAGGCCCCGGCCGGTGAGCCGGAGGTCGCGCCGGCCGCGAGCTGAGGCGTACACCGGCAGGAGCCGGACCACGACGGCGGCGGCACCCGAGCGGTGCCGCCGCCGTCGCGTTCAGCTGGTCGTGGTGGTCATGATGGCGGCGCTCGTCCCGGCCGTCATCGCGACCATCAGCGCGGCCTGCATCTCCTCGATCGCCTTCTTGACGGCGGCCGACGCCCAGTCACCGGCCGCGATCTCGTCGATGCGCGCCTTGACCCGCTCCTTCGGCAGCTCGCGGAAGATCTTGCGGTCCAGGCCGACCGCGCGGGTCAGCGTGAGCAGCGCGGCGGTCCGGGCGTCGACCGGGCCGTCGGTGGTGAGCGCCGTCGTCATCCGTTGGCGGGCCGCGGTCTCCACCGCCGGCTCCGCGCCGGTCGGCGAGGGATAGCGGGTACGCGGGAAGACCAGCAGCACCCGGTCGGACTCCCGGCGCAGCACCCCGGCGTCGACGAGCCCGCCGAGCACCCGGTCCGGCAGGCCCTTGGCGAGCTTGCCGATCCAGTCCTTCGGCTTGCGCGGCCGGCCGGACCCCACGGTCGCCAGTGCCTCGTCCAGCAGCGGTACGCCGGTCGGCGTGGGATCGGTGACCACGAGACGCTTGTCCGCGACCTCCACCCGGCCGGCCAGGGCCAGTTCCAGCAGCACCGCACCGGCGAGGCCGTAGCCGAGGTGCGGACTGCCGAGCCGGTTCGCGCCGTCGTCGTCGTACGCGAGCAGGACCAGTTCGTCGGTGAGCAGCAGGCCGTCCATGCGTCCACGCTACGGGGGGCCCGCCATCGGCGCGCGCGTGCCACAATCACGCGCATCGACGGCCTTCTGCTTCTGACGCTGTTGCCCCTGGTCGGTTTCGTGCTGCTGACCGCCGGCAACGCGTTCTTCGTCGCGGCCGAGTTCGCCCTGGTCACGGTCGACCGGGCGGAGATCGACAGGCGGGCCGGCGAGGGGGACGGCCGGGCCGTCACGGTACGCCGCGCGCTGCGCGAGCTGTCGTTCCAGCTCTCCGGCGCGCAGCTCGGCATCACGCTCACCGCGTTGCTCACCGGCTACCTGGCCGAGCCCGCGCTCGCCCGGCTCTTCACGCCGCTGCTGCACCCGCTCGGCGGCGCGGAACGCTTCTCCGGCCTGCTCGCGCTGGCCCTGGCCACGCTCATCTCGATGCTGTTCGGCGAGCTGGTGCCGAAGAACCTGGCGCTGGCCCGCCCGATGCCGGCGGCGCTCGCCACCGCCGCGCCGATGCGGGCCTTCTCCCGCGCCTTCGGCTGGCTGATCCGGCTGCTCAACGAGTCCGCGAACCGGCTGGTGCGCCGCCTCGGCGTGGAGCCGCAGGAGGAACTGGCGAGCGCCCGCTCCCCGGAGGAGCTGGGTCTGCTCGCCGCCATCTCGGCCCGGGCCGGCGCGCTGCCGCCGGACACCGCGATGCTGCTGCGCCGCACCATCCGCTTCGGCGACAAGCGGGCCGCGGAGGCGATGACGCCCCGGGTGGACGTGACCGCGTTGCACGCCACCACGACGGTGGCCGAGTTGCTGGAGGCGTCCCGGCGCACCGGCCGGACCCGGTTCCCGGTGTACGAGGAGACGCTCGACCTGGTCACCGGCGTCGCCGGGGTGCCCGACGCGCTGGGTGTGCCGCTGGCCCGCCGCGCGGCCACCACTGTCGCCGCCGTCGCCCGGGAACCGGTGTACGTCCCGGAGAGCCTCAACCTGAACGGGGTGCTGGCCGCGCTCAAGGCCGCCGGGGCGGACCTGGCGATCGTGGTGGACGAGTACGGGGGCACCGACGGCGTGGTGACAGTGGAGGATCTCGTCGAGGAGCTGGTCGGGGAGATCGCCGACGAGTTCGACCCGGACGCGGTGGACGGCTTCGGTCCGGTGGAGCTGACAGTGCCCGGCGGGGAGCGGACCGTCCTGACCGACGGTGTGCTGCGCGCCGACGAGCTGGTCGAGCAGACCGGGTTCCGGTTGCCCGACGGGCCGTACGAGACGCTCGGCGGGTTCCTCATGGCGCGGCTCGGCCACATCCCGGTGCCGGGCGAGACGGTCGACGAGGCCGGGTACGAGTTCACTGTGGTGGAGGTCGACCGGCACCGGATCGAGCAGGTGCGGGTGGTGCGCCCCGAGGAGCCCGACGACGGTGCCTGAACTACTCGTGGCGGTGGCGTTGCTGCTCGGCAACGCGTTCTTCGTGGGCAGCGAGTTCGCGCTGATCGCCTCCCGCCGTACGGTGATCGAACCGCTGGCGGCGACGTCGAAGCGGGCCCGGCTGGCGCTGGCGGCGATGAACCAGATCCCGCTGATGATCGCCGGGGCGCAGCTCGGCATCACGGTCTGCTCGCTCGGCCTCGGCGCGATCGCCGAGCCGGCGCTGGCGCACCTGCTGGAGCCGCCGTTCGCCGCGCTGGGGCTGCCCGCCTCGGCGGTGCACCCGGTGTCGTTCGTCATCGCGCTGGCGGTGGTGGTGTTCCTGCACACGGTGGTCGGCGAGATGGTGCCGAAGAACATCACGCTGGCCGGCCCGGAGCCGTCGGCGCTCTGGCTCGGCCCGGCGATGCTGGCGTTCTGCCTGGCCACCAAGCCGCTGCTGCTGGCGATGAAGTGGGCGTCCCGGCAGGTGCTGCGGTGGTGGCGGGTGGAGGCCACCGACGCGGTGAAGACCGTGTTCACGGCCGAGGAACTGGCCGGGCTGGTCTCCCAGGCGCGTACCGAGGGACTGCTGGACGCCGAGGAGCACGCCCGGATCACCGGAGCGCTGGCGTTGCACAGCCGTACCGCTGCGGACGCGCTGCAACCCTGGTCCACCGTGACTACCGTGGCCGAGGACGTCTCACCGGCGTCGCTGGAGGTGCTGGCGACCCGTACCGGCCGCTCCCGCTTCCCGGTGGTGCAGCGGTCCACCCGCCGGGTGCTCGGTTTCGTGCACGTCAAGGACGTGCTCGGGTACGCCGGGGCGAGCCGCCGGGCGCCGGTGCCGGCCGCCGTCTACCGGCCGCTGGCTGTGGTGCCGCCGGACCGTACGCTCGCCGATCTGCTGCTCGCGATGCGCCGCGAACGCCGCCACATGGTGCTGGTCAGCGACGGACGCCGGCCGATGGGTGTGGTGACGCTCGACGACGTATTGACAGCCATCGTCGGGAGATGAAATGAATACCCTTGGTGTGCAATCGATTGCGGATACGTGATTGAACAAACGGTCGCCTTGATTCCATCGGACGCCTTCCCTAATGTGGGGCACCGACCGCTGTGGGTCGTCTGCCTCGAACTTCCCTCTCGCGAGGCGCCCGGCGGTCGGTTGCAAAGGAGTCCGTGCCGGTGGCAACCACGCCCCCTCAACGTCACGCCCCGAGCGCTCCACCCGGCCGGCGGGCCGGGTTCCAACGGGTGGTACGCCGTCTGGTCACCCTGGTCGCGGCCGCCGCGGTCGGCGCCGGGATGCTGACCGCCCCGGCGCACGCGGCACCGTCGGTCGACGAGATCGACGCGCAGATCGACAAGCAGTGGGAGCAGCTCGAACCCACCATCGAGCAGTTCAACAAGGTCCGCTCGCAGCTTCGGACCAACCAGAAGAAGTCCAAGGCGCTGAAGGACAAGATGGTGCCGCTGGAGCTGGCCTCCACGCTCGCCATGAACAAGGTCGGCGACATCGCGGCCCGGTACTACATCCAGGGCCCGTCGCAGGAGCTGGGCGCGCTGCTGGTGAACAGCAAGCCGGGCGCGCTGGCCGAGCAGCTGGTCATGCTGGACCGGATCGCCGACGACCAGCGCCGCCAGATCGCCGGTGTGCTCAAGGTGCGCGACGAGTACAACCGGCAGAAGGAGAAGCTCGACGCGCTGATCGCGCTGGAGATCAAGCAGCAGAACGACCTCGCGGCGAAGAAGAAGCAGATCGACTCGGAGATCAAGCGGCTGACCGCCATGCTCCCGGTGACCTCGATCCGCCCGGCGGGCTGCCCCAAGATCGACGGCGTGGTGAGCAGCGCCGCGCGGACCGCCATCAAGACGGCGTGCGCCCAGGTCGGTGACCCGTACGTGTGGGGCGCCACCGGCCCGAACTCGTTCGACTGCTCCGGTCTCACCCAGTACGCGTACAAGGCGGCCGGCATCTCGCTGACCCACTTCACCGGTGCCCAGTGGAACGAGGGCCGCAGGGTCTCCCGCTCCGAGGCCCGCCCCGGGGACCTGGTGTTCTTCGGCTCCGACCTGCATCATGTCGGGCTCTATCTCGGCAACGGGGTGATGGTGCACGCGCCACGTACCGGCAAACCGGTCCAGGTGTCGAGCATCAACACCCAGCCGCTCGCCGGCTTCGTCCGGGTCAGCTGACCCGCAACCCCTGACAGCGGGAAGGCCCCCGGTCCACACGGACCGGGGGCCTTCCCGTGTGCGGTGACGGTTCAGCGCGGCGCGCCGACCGGGGACGGCAGGATCAGCACGTCGTCCAGGTTCACGAACATGATCCGGTGACCGAACTGGACCTGCACGTAGCGGTTCTCGCCGCGGACCACGGTCCGGTCACCCGGTGCGGAACCGTCGAACGAGACCGCCCGGTAGTACTCGCCGGGCAGCACCCCGCCGACCGCGTACCGCTGGCCGGCGGCGAACGTGTACTGCAGCGGCGAGATGGCCTGGTACGGGATGGTGTCCGGGTAGGCGGCCTGCTCCGGGTAGGCCCGCCCGTACACCGGGATGGTGGCCTTGCCGGGCCGCGGCGTCACGACGAAGCCGGTGGCCCACTTGGCCGTCGGCGCGGAGGCCGGGTTGAGGAACCACGCCTTCTGGCCGAGGTACCAGATCGCCGTCCAGTCGCCCTGGCGGCCGGCGAGGGCGTACGTCTGGCCGGCCGAGGCGCGGGCGCCGTGGTCGGAGATGTACATGGTGTCCGGCGTGCCGTCCGGGCGCAGCCCGAGGTCGTTGACGAGCGGGGCGTCCGGGCTCGGCGCGGTCCGCAGGATCACGGCCGAGGAACCGCGCGACGGGCACGGCTCGGCCGGCGGCCGGGGCGTCGGGACGCCGGGAGGCTGCTGGTTGCAGCCGGTGAACGCGGGCCGGTTGGTGGCGAAGTCCGGGTCGATGGTGACCAGGCCGGTCCGGGGCGTGCCGGTGCCGCGGAACGGCGCCTTCATCAGGTCGAAGTAGTGCGACCAGTCCCAGTACGGTCCCGGGTCCCAGTGCATGCCGCCCACGTTGGCGGCGGTGATGCCGGGCACGTTGTCGTGGCCGATGATGTGCTGCCGGTCCATCGGGATGCCGAGCTTCAGCGCGAGGTGGCGCACCAGCTTGGCGGAGGTGCGGTACATCGCCTCCGTGTACCAGGTGCCCTGACCGGCGAAGCCCTCGTGCTCCAGGCCGATGGACTTCGCGTTGACGTACCAGTTGCCGGCGTGCCAGCCCACGTCCTTGGTCTTGATGTGCTGGGCGATGTAGCCGTCCACCGAGCGCAGCGTGTAGTGCCAGCCCAGGTAGTCGGCCCGCTTCACCAGGTCGACGCTCGGGCCGAAGTAGCCCTCGGTGTCGTGGATGACGATGTACTCGATCTTCTGCTGCTTCGGCCGGTCGCCCAGGTCGTGGTTGCCGTAGTCGCCCGGGTCGTCGCTGAGCTGCTCGTACGGCGCGGGGATCCACTCGCAGGCCAGCCGGACCGGGCACTCCAGCCCGTCCGGCCGTTCGGCGTTGCGCAGGCCGAGGCGGGCCAGGCGGGAACGGTCCGGCTGCGCGGCGGTGGCGGGAAGCGTGACCCGCTGGCCGTCGTCGGTGGTCCGGCTGGCACCCTGGCCGAGCTGGTCGTACACCTCGTCGGCGAAGGCCGCCGCCGCGTCGGAGGTGTCCGCGCCGGAGTACCGGGCCACCGCGGCGTACCAGGCCGCCGGGTCGGTGCCGGCACCGACCGGCCCACCCACGGCCTTCTGGTACGACGCCAGCAGCGCCGCGCCACCGCGGATGTTCGCGGCCGGGTCGGTCCGCAGCGTCCCCGCGTCGAGCCCGGTCAGCGCGGCGGCCGCGTCGAGCGTCTGGAGCGAGGCGGGCGGCAGCGGGGTCTCCCGCTTCGGCGCGGCGGCCGTGGCCGGGTCGAGCTTGAGCGGGCGGGCGTCGTCGCCGCGCGGGTCCTCGTCCTCGTCGACGTGGGCGCTGCCCGGCATGGCGAGGATGTGCGCGGCGTCGGTCAGGTGCATCGGGCCGTAGCCGCCGCTGGTGCTGGGCTGCCCGGTGTGGGTGTCCCAGCGGGACTCCAGATAGGAGACGCCGAGCAGCACGTTCTGCGGCACGCCGTACTCGGCCGCGGCGGCGGCGTATTGTTGTTGCCGGTCGCTCGCGGGCGCGGACGTGTCCGGCGCGGCGGTCACCGGGCCGGTCGTCGCCAGCGCGGTGGCTGTCGCCACGGCGGCGGCGAGCAGTATCCGTCTGCCCGACGGCGGGGCGGAGAGGTGCATCGAACCTCCTGGACAGGGATGGGGGTCACTGCGTTTCCACCCTCACTCCGCACACCCGTGAGGGTCAATACCTTTCCAGTGGGTAATCAGCCTTGAAAGAAAATTTCACCTCCGCGCAGGGCGCGGCACCGCATCGCGTACGGAGTGTCACGGCGCTGGAAGTTGCGGATCGATAACGGTGGTCCCTACTCTGGTGAATCGTCGGCCGCACGTCTCACCGTCCAACCCGGTCGGTGACGGTCCGACACCGCCGAGTCGCCTCCGGGCGAGCCGGGGAACCAGGTACCTGGGGTGAATCCGCAGCGATGCGGTAGGGCGGCTCCCTTCCCGCCCGAATCCGTCAGCTAACCCGGTAGGCGGTACGGAAGAAGGAGTACGGACGCCCGGTGGCACTCCATGCCCCGCGGCCGTCGTCGAACCGGTCGGTCGACCGGTCCTTCGTCGCGCCGCGTTCCCGCTGGTCCCGCTTCACCACCGCCCTCGCCGCACTGGTCGGCACCGCCGTCGTCCTGACCGGCGGCGCCACGGCGGCACACGCCGAACCCTCGGTCGCCGAGATCGAGGCCCAGATCGACCGCGACTGGAACAAGCTCGAACCGGTCATCGAACAGGTCAACGCCGTACGCGGGCAGCTCGCCGTGCGGCGCAAGCAGGCCGACGCGCTCGGCCGGCAGATCGCACCCCTCCAGGCCCGGGTGGACGCCGCACTCGGCCAGGTCGGCGGGCTCGCCGCCGACGCCTACAAGGGCGACAACCTCTCCACCGTGAACGCGCTGCTGGGCAGCCGCTCGCCCGGTGACCTGGTCAACGGCCTGGAACTGCTCGACCGCTTCGCGCACCGCCAGCACGAACAGGTGCGCTCCGTCGCCGCGCTGCGCGACGAACTGGCGGCGAAGAAGAAGCCGCTGGACGAGATGATCGCCGGCCTGGCACGTACCGAGGCCCAGCTCGCGGCGAAGAAGAAGCAGATCGATGCCGAGATCGCCAAGCTGGAGAAGCTGCGGCTCAAGGTGTACGGCAAGGGTGGCGGCGGCCCGCTGCGCCCGGCGCCGTGCCCGTCCGGCTACCCCGGCGGCCCGGCCGGTGCGGCGGTCAAGTTCGCCTGCGCCCAGATCGGCAAGATCTACGTCTGGGGCGCGGCTGGACCGGACCACTTCGACTGCTCGGGCCTCACCATGGCGGCCTGGGCCAAGGGCGGCGTCTCACTGCCGCACAGCGCACGCCAGCAGCACGGCGTGACGAAGCGGATCAGCCGGGCCGAGCTGCGCGCCGGTGACCTCGTCTTCTACTACAGCGACCTGCACCACGTGGCGATGTACGTGGGCGACGGCTGGGTGGTGCACGCCTCCCAGTCCGGCAAGCCCATCACCATGAAGCGGGTCGATGACGGCGACATCAACAGCTACGGCCGTCCCGGCTGAGGTCGTGCTCCGGGGCTCCGCCGGTGACGGCGGGGCCTCGGCGCGGCGCCCCCGGCGTTGGTGTCAGCGAGTCGGCCAGGTGCGCCAGCTCTGCCAGGACCGGCTCGGCGTCGGGCCGCGCTGCCCCTGGTAACGCGAGCCGTAGACGGCCGAGCCGTACGGGTGCTCGGCCGGCGAGGAGAGCCGGAAGATGCAGAGCTGGCCGATCTTCATGCCCGGCCAGAGCGTGATCGGCAGGTTCGCCACGTTCGACAGCTCCAGCGTGACGTGGCCGGAGAACCCCGGGTCGATGAAGCCGGCCGTCGAGTGGGTCAGCAGGCCCAGCCGGCCCAGGCTCGACTTGCCCTCCAGCCGCCCGGCGAGCTGGTCGCCCAGCGAGATCACCTCAAGCGTGGAGGCGAGCACGAACTCGCCCGGGTGCAGCACGAACGGCTGCCCCTCCGGCACCTCCACCATCGAGGTCAGGTCGTCCTGCTGGATCGACGGGTCGATGTGCGTGTAGAGGTGGTTGTTGAAGACCCGGAACAGCCGGTCCAGGCGTACGTCGATGCTCGACGGCTGCACCAGCGTGGGCTCGAAGGGCTCCAGCGCGAGCGTGCCGGCCTTGATCTCGGAGACCAGGTCGCGGTCGGAGAGCAGCATCGGAACACCATAGCGACCGGTGCGGGTGACCAGCGTGTCGCACTACATCTTCGTACACGTGTTCGATAGAGTGTCCACATGGCTTCCTGGTCCGAATTCGCCGCCGACGAGCCCCGCCTCGCCGACGAGATCCGCCTCCTGATGCAGCAGTACGGGCCGGGCTTCGGCTACCTCGCCACGGTCCGCGCCGACGGCGGCCCCCGGGTCCATCCCGTCTCCCCGGTGATCACCGACGACGGCCTCTGGTGCTTCGTCATCGACTCGCCGAAGCGCCGCGACCTCGAACGCGACGGCCGCTACGCGCTGCACTCGTTCCCGCCGGAGGAGAGCGACGACGAGGCGTACGTCGCGGGCCGCGCCCGGCCGGTGACCGACCCGGCCACCGTGGCCCGGCTGGCCCGGATCGCCCGCGCGTCGCCGCAGGGCGACTGGCGGCTGTTCGAGTTCACGGTCGAGGCGGCGATGCTGACCCGGCGCGACCCGGTGGCCCAGCCCGGCGCCGCCCCGCCGCAGGTGCGGGTCTGGCTCGACCCGCGCGGAGCCGAACCGGCCCGGCGGGAGCCGGTGGGCGCGGAGGCCCGGCGCGGCCGGCACGGCTTCGACACCCGCCGCCCGGCCGCCTGACCCGACCCGGAACGAAACGGTGCCGGCCCCGTCCGAGGACAGGGCCGGCACCGGTACGTGGTGCGAGGGTCAGGCCGCGCGGTAGGCGTTCCACGCGGTGAGCATGCGGCTCGCCTGGCCGGCGGTGAACTGGTACATGCAGGAGTCGTACGTGTAGTCCATGAAGTTGGTGATCGGGTCCTTGCCCGCGGTCGAGCAGGTGTCCCGCCCGGTCGGGCACTGGTACGCCGGGGACGCCTCGGCCGGGGTGTCGGAGACGCTGTCGCCCGAGCCGGAGCAGCCGCCCTGGAAGGTGTGGTAGAGGTTCAGCCAGTGGCCGACCTCGTGGGTGCCGGTGTCACCCTGGTTGTAGTTGGTCGCGGTGCCGCCGGGCAGCGACTCGTTGAGCACGACCACGCCGTCCATCTTGTCCAGCGTCCGCTTCGGGAACGTGGCCCAGCCGAGCAGGCTGTCGCTCAGCTCGCCGAGATAGATGTTCAGCGTGTTCTTGCCGCCCTCACGCAGCGAGGTCTTCATCGAGCGCTCGGCGGAGGAGCCCTGCACGATCGGGTACCACGACGGGTTGGTCACCCGGTTGATCTTCGTGAGCTGGAACCCGAACGCGGTGGCGGCGCCGCCGGTCGAGCCCGCGTACGACTGGTTCAGCACGGTGATCTGCTGGTTGATCATCGAGTCGGTGATGTTGCCACCGGCCCGGGTGCTGTTCTCCTGGATGACGTGCACGACGACCGGGATCGTCACGGTGGCCAGCGGCGCGACGGCGCCGGTCCGGAAGTTGGCCCGCTCGCGCTGCGCCGCGGCGAGGTCGGCCTCACGGTCACGGACCTGCTGGGCGGTCAGGTGGTTGGGGTCCAGCTTGGCGTTGCCACCCTTCGCGACGCGCGCGTTCGCGTGCTCGTCGGCGTGGGCGTCGGCCGGCTCGGCGCAGACGCCGGCCGGGGCGGCCGAGAAGGCCGAAGCAGCGGGGACGACGCCGACGGCGGCGGTGCTGAGCAGCAGCGCGAGGGTCGACGTCGCGACACCGGCGGTACGCCGGGTCAGCAGGTTGGGACGGAGTCCCATGGGCCCACCTCTTTCTGACGGCGTGCCAGGGGGTGTGTCACGCCGGTTCGGAAACGTGGGGCAGACGTTACATCTCATCGACAGATTTGAGAACGCCCATATGTTGCCGACGTGCAACTTCGCGCCGGCCGGCCCCGGCCCTGTGCTTGATCCACTCCAGCTCGGGGAGGTGGCGGGGTCAACCGCCCGCCGATGCAGCCACCTCGCCGAAGTGGCGCGCGGGCACCTGGATGCACGGGGGTGGGGGCCTTCAGGTAGAGTGGTGCCGCCTGCGGGTGTAGTTCAATGGCAGAACATCAGCTTCCCAAGCTGACAGTGCGGGTTCGATTCCCGTCACCCGCTCCACGCACGGAAGCCCTGGTCAGGACAGACGTCCCGCCAGGGCTTCCGTGGTTCTAGGGCATGCTGAAACAGCGGCGGGCCATTAGCGGGCCATTAGCTCGCCTCGGCGGCCCGTCCGTCGGTCTCTGCTACCCGCTTGGTCTTGCGCTTGCTCGGCTTGCGCCGGGCCGCATTGACGGCCTTGTCGATCGCGTCGGCGATGCCCTGGTCGGCCTCCCGATTAGCGTGCTGGTAGATCAGCGCGGCACGCGGGCTGTCGTGGCCCATCCGCGCCATGATGTCCCGCAAGCTCGCGCCCGGTGCGCGCGATGCGAGGGTGTTGCCGGTGTGCCGCAGGTCGTGAAAGTGCAGCCCGGCAGCGCCGATCGCTGCTACCGCCTCGGGCCACTTGACCAGCTTGTTGAAGTTGCCGCGCCAGAGGTTCCGGCCGCTCTCGCCGGTGAACACGAACGCCTCGGGTGCCTCGCCGACATGACTGCCCATGTGCTGTTTCCGCAGAGGTAGTGCCGCCTTGGGTAGGGCTACGGTCCGCGCGCCCGCCCGCGACTTTGGCGGGCCGAGGATCAGACCGGTTCCCCGATGCTCGACGAACGCCTGTCGCACCTGCACCGTGCCGGCCGACAGGTCGACGTCACAACGTTGCAGGGCGACCGCCTCACCCCACCGCAGGCACCCGAACGTCGTGACCAGGATCAGCGCCCGGAAGCGCTCCGGCATCCGCTCGGCCAGCTCGAAGATCTGCGGGACGGTGAGGACCGGCCGCTCTGCGGGCTTCTCCTGGTCGGCACCGACGACGCGGCACGGGTTGACCCTGATCAGTTCGTCCTCCTTGACGGCGGTCATGAGGACCGCGCGTAGCAGCCGGTACGCCTTCGCGGCCATCGTCACCGACACGCCCTCAGCCAGCAGCCGTGACCGCCACTCGCGGACCATAGGCGTGTCGATCCGATTCAGCGGCATGTCGCCGAGGTGCGGCGTGATGTGCCTGCCGAGGGTCCAGCGGTACAGGTGCACGGTCCGGGGCCGCAGGTTCGGCCGCTCGGCGATCCACCGCTCGGCGTAGTCCCGCAGGCGCACCTTGCCGCGCTCGGGATCGATCCATTCACCTCGGGCTATCTGCACCTCGATCAGGGACAGGTATCGCTCTGCCTCGGGCTTCCGGGCGAAGGTCTGCGGTGCGGAGCGCATCCGGCCGTCCGGACCGGGGTAGCGAACCTGATACCGGCCTGACTCCCGCTTGCGGATACTCCCGAATCTGCGGTGTCCGTCTTTGTTCGCCATGATCAGGCAACGCTCCTCAGGTCACGCCATACGGTCTCGGCAGTCATGGGCTCGACACGGGTCGCCTGTACGAAGGCGGCGAGGTCGGCGGGGTCGAATCGGATGGATCGGCCGAGCCGGTGGAACGCAATGCGTCGTTCGGCGACCGCTCGCCGGAGGTAGCGCACACTCATGCCGATGCGCTGGGCAGCCTCCTCGATGGTCAGCAGCTCGGTGGGTAGTTGCAGCGGGCTTTGGTTCGGTGCATTACGCGGCCTGGTCGGCATCATGGGGGCCTTTCAGTCGACGTAGGTCACTTGTTGAGGATCGGGGATGGACCACCGCAGAACGGCGTAGAGCGGCCCGCTGAGAGCGCCGTAGAGCCAAGATCCGAAGGCAAGGCAAGCCCGGTCGGCTTTCCAGGAAAGCGCCAGAGCCGTCTTGGGGGTCAGGGACGAACCTCAGCGCCGTCACTGAACAGCTTCGATCCCATCCCGCCGCACTGGCCATGCAGTTGGGCGACGAGGTCGTGGCACCAGTGGCCGAGCGCGCACGATAGGCCGAGGTCATGTACGCGGACGGATACTGTCGAACGAAGCGTCGACAGACCGGCGGTCGTAGGTCAACATGTTCGGTGCAAGTCGATACCGCCGCCAGGCTGGAGGGCAGCGGGAAGAGTACGAAGACTAATCGTGACGGAGGCTGGCTTGAAGTTTCCAGACAACAGCACTCTTCGTGACCTCGGCTTCCTGGTTGTCCTTTCAGCCACTCTTGAACAGACCATGGCGCTTCTTTACTGCATGGTTCTAGATGAGGACGCGGCCGAGTATGAGCACTATCTGAGCGGGCCATCGCGGGTTACAGTGGCTGGCCGTCGCGCCGTCGACCAGTTGCGCGCGGATGGCCACGATGATCTCGCAACCGAGTTGTCGGAATGGAACGAAGCCTGCGAGGAGGCGCGCCAGCAGCGACACCGGATGGTTCATTCGATCCCGTATGCGTCAGGCGCGGATGGAGCTTTCTTTCGATGGTGGCACCCCAAGAGCGGCGACGTGGAAAAGTTCGACGGCGTAGTCGCGCTCATCATGCACAGCAGCTTTGTAGAATGCCTTTTAGAGGGGAGGGCGCTTGGGGACCGAATTCATGATCGGGTCTGCTCGGCCAAGCAACACTTGCCGCCACTCGCCGGTCCAGCGGGCGTCGACTCCGACTCCTAGACCGCTACAGGCCACTGAAAAAGCTCCGGTTCTGCTATTCCCACTCGTCCGGGGCTAGGCCGTCGTACCGCATGTCGCCGATGGCCTGCCAGATAGCTTCATCGTCGAACTCAACAGGGGCAAGGTCGGGGTCAAATGAGTCTGATGCCGGATCGAGTGCCTCAGAAGAGCGCATGAGCTTCACTAGAAACCGGTTGGCCCCCGCTAGCAGATCGGGGTTCTCCGTCCAGAAGCCGAACTCAAGGCTGCGGCGCGACGAGCTCGTGAAGTTGGCGGATGAAATCCAAAGCCGGACTGGGGTGAACCCCCTTACGTCAACCACGCCGGCCGGCGAGTCGTCCTCGTCGTGCCACCAAAGGTGACCAAGGAGCGCCATCTTGGCATGGATAATGGGCGGCATACCCCCGCCCGGAGTCGCGGTCCTCCTGAACCCGAGTGTTCGGATTGTTGGTATCGATCCGTCGTACATGCGGGAGTAGGGGCCGATGACGACTGGCCGGTCGTTTTCCTTCGGGGCCAGTCCGGTCAGTTCTGAAAAGGCCTGAATTGGCATGCCGGGCGTTCGCTCGTTTAGCTTCGCCAGCGGCGCTAGCTTCCTTAACTCGGTCGGCCGACGGCCCTGTTTACTTACCACGACACATGCAGCCGCCAAGTCACCCAACCTGTCGATCAACTCCGCATCATTAATCCACATTGCCGATCCAAGGAGTGCTGGACCATCGGAGCGGAAGGTCTGCCACCGCGGCTGCGGATGATGGGTGAACTCCCCGATGCCGTCGATCAGCCCACGCAGGACGTCCCGCCCGAAGTAGGCGCGGTCGGTCTCATGTTCGCCTACTTGGAACTCGTCGTCGAACTCAGCTGTGAATAGCCGCTTCGCCACATCGTCGTCGGACACAGCGCCCAGGATAGCGATGACAGCTGATGTTCACCCAAGCGCTTCCGGGCTGTCGTCCCGCTGGCCGAGCCGTCCCCTGGCATGTCAGTCAACGTGACCAAGCGGCGGACGACCAGCTACGTCAAAGAGAGGTCACCGGCAACCTGGCTCACCAGTGATCGGAGGGCGAGAAGGCGAGGTCATCCCGCCCTCGGGCAGGCCTCACGCGACGATCTGAGCTGTGAGGGTAGCGATAGCGGCGATGAGGGTCGCTAGCGCCGTGACCAGGCCGGTTGCAGCAGTGAGATAGCTGATCCGACGCCGGTGCTGGTCCTCGCTGAGCCTTGTCGAACGCCGGCGCCGCTGGTCTTCGCTTCGCTTGGTCCGTTCATCCCGGGTTGCTAACCTGGGCATCCGATCTCCCTAGGTGGTTCGTCGCACGCGGATCAACACGGAGGTTCAAGGCGGCACCCGTTCCTAGGCGGGTGCCGCTCCGTGTCTCTAGAGGTTGTACACGACGGTGTGACAACTTCCCTGCGACCGAGGCCGCGTTCGAACTTCAGCCGTGTAAGTCCCCTGGGAGATGGATAGCACTCCACCGCTCAGCTGCTCAACAGCACTGGTGGACGAGCCTCGGGACAACCTGTGGACCCCGGTGGACAGGCATGTGCGCAGCTTGTGCACGGGATGTGGACAAGTGAAGGGGAATTGAAAGCAAAAGCCACCCGACCTGCTGATGTGCAATCCCCACCCTGTGGACAGACGACTTCGGGTTGGGTGTAGGCGACGACCGGACAATTTTCGGTTACCCGCGAGTCGGAACAAGGCAGAGAAGCTTGTCGGGGGCATGTGGTAGAGAGCCTGCGGAGCTAGTCGTCTTTGGAGATCATCTGGCACAGATGCGGCACAACTGAGAGCGGCCAGGCATGAAAAGCAAGGAGAGAGGCCGAGAGTGGGAGGTCAGGTCAGAGCGCCGGTGAGCCTGCTCTGGATGTATCCCAGCCGTCTCGTGGCTTAGGGGTTCAAGCCTCAGCCTCACTTGAGTCCGTGCCCGCTACGTGCCCGATACAACGGTCAACATCGGCCAGCGGAGGTCCGTCGCAGAGCTTGACCGAGTCGCGCATGCTTCAACGACCTGCGGGCACCAGGCCCGGGGGCCGCAACTCAATCCGATTCCCAAGCTGACAGTGCGGGTTCGATTCCCGTCACCCGCTCCATGTACGAAGGCCCTGGTTGGGATGAGAGTTCCCGGCCGGGGCCTTCGACGTTCCACGGTCCGGGGATCATGCTACGTGCCATTAGCCCGTCATACGGCCAACTGCTACGCCGCGAGTAGGTCAGCCAGTGCTTCCATGTGAGCGACGCGCTCACGGTGCTGTCGGGCCTGAAGTACCAGGTTCGCTACGATGAGTGCCGGATCCGACTCCGGCGCATCGATCTTGAGGTGCTGCCTGATCCAGGGTGCGATCTCGCTCCAGCGGTAGAAGGATGTCCCCTCACGGGCTGGGTTGACCGGCGGTGGGAAGGTGCCAGGACCGCGGTCCCCTGTGGCGTATCGCCGCACCGACTCCCGGCTCTGGCCGATGCGGTCCGCTACGTCGGCCAGGGTTACCAGATCTTGGTCTACGACACGTAGTGCTATCAAGCCGACGCCGTCGAGCTCGCGTACTGCTGACGCGATCGCGTCAGCCATGGTTTCCGCCTCCCGGTCGAACTCGCCGATTGGAAGGCCGTTCTCTGAGCCGAATGCGGCATCGTCACAGCCTGCGGCGAACAGAGCATCCAGTTCATCATCGGTAGGCTGCCGATCCAGCACCACCTTAAAGACGTGGGCCGTCATCGCCTACCTCCCTCCGGCCTCAGGCTGCTGAAGTTGGTCCCGCTGGCGGCAAGGGGTGGGTGTGGTTCCGAGTGAAACGCTCGATCTGCTTTGCGTGTGTGCCCGCATCCTGTGGAGTGGCCCAGACGCTTCGGCTGGCGGAACAGGGCAGGCAATCTACCTTCCCCCACCGGTGGCCCCGATGAATCTCGTCCACGACGAGGCCGGCATCCTCAGCCCGGCGAAGCGCATCGGAGATCTCCTTCTTCGGGTGCCGTCCCCGACTCACCATTCTCTGCTCCTCGGTACACGTGACGTAGCGCTTCGTACATTCGGGTGCCTCCGTATGTAAGGAATCTCTTGGCGATCAACTCGGCGCATTTAGTTGGGGATTTGAGGCCGAGCCGGTAGCTGTCGGGGTGTCGCCCGTGACTCGACGCCTTCTGCCAAAAGGGCTACTCGTCGAGGTGGTGCCATAGTACACCGGCCGGTGCAGGAGTGCACCGGCCCTGGCAGCGCCCAACTGCGCTTCTGCTGCAGGCAGGCCAGCGATGTCCTCGACTGCTAGGCGCGGTGCCGGGTGCCTGATCCAGTTCTAGGAACCCGAGCAGCGCCGGGTGCCACGTGACGCCTGACGCCTCGGTGATGATGGAGGTGCCCGAGGTGAGAGCCTTGTGACGTCCGTAAGGAAGAGATCCGGGACGGCCTACTCGTCGGCGCGCTGATCAGTGATCCTTTTCGAAGGAAGGTGCCTCAGGCTACGTCTGACTTCGGGCTCGATGGCTCAATTCTTCAAGATCCTGCCTCATTGCAACGTCAGCTCAGGTAGTAAGCGGCTCTCCACCTGCCTGCTCGGCCACGGAGAAGTAGTCAATGTCGCCCGCGGCCTCGCAGCCGTGCAGGTAGCGGAATGCTTCTGTCGCATCCTCGGAGCCGTCGGCCCTCAAGTGCGCCTTGGTGGCGTCCAGTCCCGCTCCGCAGAGCAGTTGGACGTCCATTGAGCAGTGGGCATCCCAGCTCGACTCCTTGGCCTGCCAGATGACGAGCACGTCGCCGAGTTGGCCTGCGTTGAACAGTTGCAGGCAGCACAGCTTCATGAGTTCGGTGTCCTGGTCGTGCTGATCTAGGTCCGCCTGGGCTCGGAGCATCTCGCGGATGTGAGGCAGGCCGGCGTCGGTCGGCCGCAGGCCGTAGTGGCGAATGATCTCGTCGTCGTTCACCGCTCTCCTTCGCGCGACCTGGCGCCGTCCGCAGGCGTCGTCGGGTGCCAGGCGTGGAGCCGGCGCCTATGGTTCTGCGCGTGAGTGAGAATGCGTTCGTCTTCCCGGCCGTGTCCAGGGCGGACGTGTTGCGGCTCCTGGGTGCCCTCGGTGAGACCCAGCCGGATCAGTGGGTCGGGCCGGGCTCGGTCTTCCTCTGGCTGGTGGAGGAACACCGTGACCTGTACCTGGACTGGGAGCCCGAGATGGTGGCGGAGTTGGAGCGCGCTGTCGGCGAGCGGCCGGCGTGGGCGGTCCAGGTGAACTACCGGTTGTCGCGGCGGCAGGAGGCAGTGGCAGCGATCCGGACGCTGCTCGGACGCGGTGGTGTCGCGGTGGACGACTTCGTCGGTCACGTCTGGACGGTCCAGGAAGTCGAGACCGATTCCGTCGTCCGTGGTGGCAGATTCGGCGAGCCGCCGGTTCGCACCTGACGTGCGGACGAGGTAGGGCTGCTGACGCCGGTGACTGGGGCGGTGAGCATCGGGAGAAGCGGCTCATGGCGAGACGCAGGCCGGCGATGTCGGACGTCGCGAACCAGGCCACGGCGTCGTGCTCGTCCGGTGCCCTGCGAGCCGGTCGCGAGGCCGCTGCCTGTCGGCCGTCGTCGGTACGATCGCGCGATCCCCATTTGTTGATCAACGGAGAGAACCGTGCAACTGCGCCTGAAGTACGCGCCCGTCCCGGAGAACGCAGCCCGGTTCGCGGGCGACATCGTGGTGTCAGCGGCCCAGGTCAGCGGCGTGCACCTGGACTACACGCCGGACAGCCTGACGTCTGTGGACGCCATCCTCGACGGCTTTCGGGCCGAGGGCCTCGCGGCTGGACAGGTGGCGGAGACTCTCTTCGGCTTCGGTTGCTATGTCGGCGAGGTGCTGACCCGCCATGCCGGTGGACGGTGGCGCGCAACGGCGGCAGACGAACTTGCCGTCGTCGGATGGCCCATGGTGGTCGAGCTCGGCGGGCAGCGCTGGTGCAATCCGATTGCGAAGGCCTTCAAGCGACTGGAGAACGGTCCGGAGGACAGCCTCCGGTACTTCTATGCCGTGTTCGCACCGGGCGGAGCCCGCTAGGGAGGGCTCATCAGCTCGCCGACTGGGCCGCTCACGTGTCCCGGGACGCCGCCTGGACCAAGGCGGATCTCCGGAGTCGGTTGAGGTGACACGTACCATCGTGATGTGCGACCTACCGAGCCGGTGCGCTCCGGTTCGCCCGCCTGGGACATCGCGGTTCCGCAACGACCGGGCCGGTTGGCGGGGGTCACCATGGCGGGTTTCAGCGATCGGGCTGACGCCCCGGTCGAGGTCGAGGTCGTGCCACACCCCGCCGTCATGGTGATCTTCGACCTCGGCGATCAGCCGCTCGTCGTCGACGACGGTGCCGGCCGGCAACAGCGAGGCTGCGTCACCGCCGGACTCGCGTCACCCCCTGGCGCCCAAGGACGAGGACAGGCCGGAAGCTTCGCGTGCCTTCAGGTGCGGCTGTCGCCTGTGATCGCGCACGCGGTCCTGGGTGCCGCATCGGAGTTGAGCGGGACCGTGACAGCCCTCGACGACCTCTGGGGGCGCGACGCCGCGCGAATCCAGGAGCGACTGCGCGCCGCCCGATCCTGGGACGACCGGTTCGCGATGGCCGAGGTGGCGCTGGCCCGGCGTCAGGACGTGGGCCGCGCGGTCGATGCGGAAGTCGCCTACTGCTGGAGGCGGATGGTGGCCGGCGGGGGACAGGTGCGGGTCGAGCGGTTGGCGGCCGAGGTCGGATGGAGCCGCAAACGGCTGTGGGCCCGATTCCGGTCCCAGATCGGACTCACCCCCAAGCGCGCCGCCCAACTCATCCGGTTCGATCGTGCGGCCCATCGCCTCGCCGCGGGTCAGAGCGCCGCAGCGGCGGCGGCAGACAGCGGTTACGCCGACCAGTCGCACCTCCACCGAGACGTCATGACCTTCACCGGAGCGACGCCCACGACCGTGGCGAACGCACCGTTCCTCGCCGTCGACGACGTCGCCTGGCCCGCCCGGCCCTGACGCCGGAGGGTGGGGAGTCCGTCCTGACATTCGTTCAATCCACCGGCATGCACCGGCTGTGACAGTGAGTCCACAGCGTCTGCATCCCGGAGGACACCATGAGAGGCAAAGCCCCACTGGGCACCCGGATCCTGAGGGACACCCTGGACTGGGAGGCTCTGACCGACGAGCAGGTGATCGCCGCGCGCGAGAAGGCCAACCGAGTGGCATCGTCTCGTGCCGCACGGATCATCACCGGCTTCCCGGACCGCCGTGCACACATCGAGGCAACCTCCATCGATCTTCCAGGTCGACGCCTGGGCCTGCGCGTACACCGACCGAAGGACACCGGCCGGAAGCTGCCCCTGGTCGTCTCGTTCCACGGCGGAGGCTTCTTCGCGGGGACGGCTGCCCAGAACGACTGGCTCAACAGCCACCTCGCGGCCCGGTGCCCGGCGGTGGTCGTCTCGGTGGAGTACCGCCTCGCCCCGGAGCACCCGCTACCCCAACCGATCGACGACGGCTACGGCACCGTCGTCCGGCTCGTCGAAGATGCCGCCCAGTGGGGCGTCGATCCCGCAGCCGTCGCGGTCATGGGCGAGAGTGCCGGTGGCACGATCGCCGGACTCATCGCCCTGCGCGCCCGCAAGGACGGCCCGCCGCTGAGCGCCCAGGCGCTGCTCTACCCGGGCACGGACTGGACGGAGAGCATGACCGAGTACCCCTCGATCACGGAGAACGCCGACAACCCCACGCTGTCGGTGTCCCGGCTGCGCGCGGCCCGCAAGGTGAGCCTGCCGCCCACGCTCGACCCGCGCAGCGTGTCACCCCTCATGTTCGACGACCTCAGCGGACTGCCGCCGACACTGGTGATCACCGCCGCACTGGATCCGCTGGCCGACCACGGAAGCCGCTACGTCGAACGACTTCGCGAGGACGGCACCGACGCCCGCCTGACCTGCTACCCGAGAGCCACCCACACCTTCCTGAGCACTCCCGGTCTGGTGCCGGCCGCCCGGCCGGCGCGCCGCGAGATGGTCGCCTTCCTGCGCAGCCGTCTTCATCCGGTGCCCCCAGACCGGTTGTCTCCGGTTTGACCGGATTCAAGGCGTGGCTGATCGAGCGTCGAGATACGTGCGTCGTGGGCCGGAGGGTGGGCCGTATGCGTGCCTGTGCCGAGCTGCGACCGGACTGGCCTGAGCAGTTCGAAGAAGTGCGGAGCCGGCTCGCTGACGGGATGCCGGTAGATGCAGCCATCGCTCTGATGCGCGAGCGCGGCCTGGGCTGGCTGGAGTCGAAGAAACTTCTGTGGCACCTGGTGGTGCCGGATGTTCGCGCGGTGAGGCTGCTGATCGAGGGCAGCGCTACTTGGGCCGATCGCCGTTCGAGAGCTGGCCGGCGCGGGCGACAGGGGGCGTGACCGCAGTGAAGGCCCTGGCCAGGACGTGAGTCCCGCCAGGGCTTTCGACGTCACTCAGGCCACGGGCGCCTGGAGCGCCACCGCGAGAGCGGTTTGTCGTACCGCTCGGAGTCGGGAAGGCTGAACCGGCGGATGTCCTCGAGCAGTTCGGCCGACGCGTCGTACTCGCGCAGGACGGTGGGCGCGTGTCGGATCACCCACAGTTGCAGCGCGGGGGTCCACGCGTCGATGTCGTGCCAGCTCGGCCACGGCAGCGCATCGCCCCGCAGGTCGTACATCCACTCATCGATGGCCTGGACCAGGTGTCGCCGGGCCGGCTCGTCGGCCAGCGCCTCCGCCCAGTCGGCCAGCCACGGGGTGAGCTCTGTGGTGGCCTCGGCGAGGAACGACAGGGCCGCATGGGCGGGCACCTTCGCGTCGGGCTCGACCAGGACGTGCACCCACCACACGTTCAGGAACTTCCGCAGGGCGGCCTGTTGCTCTCTCGGCCACTCGTGCCAGGGGGAGACGGCGAAGAAGTTCGCCAGACTGCCCAGCCCGTCCATCAGCACGATTCGGCCGGTCACGAGGTGCTGGGTCACCTGGGGCAGGATCCGGCGCAGCAGCAGACCGGGATAGTGCCAGTCCGTGGTCCAGTACGTGCGACGAAACAGGTCGTCGTCGAGCGGCACGTCCGGCGTCTTCAGCAGCGCCAGTTCCTCCGCGCTGCCCCAGTGGCACTCGCAGTTGGACTCCTGCTCGTGGGCCGTCATGCCCTGGAACGCGACGGCCACACCCGCCAGTGCCTCGTCCAGGAGGACGCTTGTCTCAGTCCGATCGGGGATCATGGCGAAATCCGCCTTCGAGGACTCCGGAAGGCGTACGCCTGCCGAAGAGAATGATCTTACGCTGGAGGCGACAGGGGCACAGGTGATTCCCCGGCGGCGATGAGTTGCGGGTCGTGGCCGGGTCTGCCGGTTGACGGAGCAGAAACCGGAGGAGCGGACCCATGGGCAAGCTGATCGTGACAGAGTTCCTGACCCTCGACGGCGTGGCGCAGGCTCCCGGCGAACCCGACGAGGACCGCGAGGGTGGCTTCAGCCACGGCGGCTGGCAGTTGCCGCTGCTCGACGAGAAGTCCGGCGCGGTGATGTTCCAGCAGGCGAGCAGCATGGACGCGCTCCTGCTGGGCCGCAAGACGTACGACATCTTCGCCGGCTACTGGCCGAAGGCACCAGCGGACATCCCCTTCACCGGGCTGCTCAACGGCGTGCCCAAGTACGTGGCCAGCCGTACGCTCGCCGAACCGCTGACCTGGGCGAACTCGTCGCTGGTGCAGGGTGACCTGGCCGAGCGAGTCACCGAGATGAAGGCCCGCCACGACGAGGTCCACGTGATCGGCAGCCTGGACCTGGTGCAGTCGCTGCTGCGCCTGAGCCTGGTCGACCGGCTCAACCTGTGGCTGTACCCGGTGGTGCTCGGCACCGGGAAGCGGCTGTTCGGCGAGGGAACGGTGCCGAGCGCGCTGCGGCTCACCGAGTCGGTCACCCACGCCCACGGCACGCTGCAACTGACGTACGAGCCGGCCGGCGCGCCCGCCTACGGGGACGCGGCTGCGTAGGGAGCGCGGAGGTCGAGCGTGTGCCGCAGGCCGGGCTCCCCGTCCAGATCCACCGCGCAGTCGGGCACCGAGCCGTCCGGCACGAAACCGGCACGCCGGAGCACCGCCAGCGAGGCCGGGTTCGCCAGGGCCGCCGAGGCGACCAGCCGGCGCAGCCCGTACTCGGTGCGGGCCAGGTCGCAGACGCGCCGTACACCTTCACTCGCGAGCCCGCGCCCGGCGGCGCGCTCGGCCACCCGGTAGCCCAGCTCGGCGCTGCCGCCTGCGACGTCGACCAGGTTGAACCGCCCGAGCACGGTGCCGTGGTCGCCGACCAGCACGTGGAAGTGGCAGGTGCCGCGTTCCTGCTCGTCCAGCAGGGCCGCGTGCCGGGCGGCGTACCCGGTGAAGAAGTCGTCGCCCCGGTCGGGTACGTACCGGGCGAAGTACGCCCGGTTGTCCCGCTCGAACCGCAGCACGGCGGGTGCGTGGTGGGCGGCGAGTCGTTCCAGCTCCGGCATCGGACCAGGTTAGGCGTCGGCCGGATAGCAGCGCAGTTCGATTGTGTTGCCGTCCGGGTCGCTGACGTAGATCGAGGTGGCGGTGCCGCGCGCGCCGAAGCGCGGGACCGGGCCGGTCAGCACGGTGAACACGCCGGAGTCGACCACCCGCTGCCAGTCGACCGGTTCGACCACGAGGCAGAAGTGGTCCACGTTGGACCCGGCCGGGTCACCCTTGATCAGGTCGATGATGGTGCCGGCGTCGACGCGTACGGACGGGAAGGGCACCTCGCCGGCCCGCCACCTGTCGACCCGCACCGGGGCCAGGCCGAGCGTGCCGCAGTAGAAGTCGAGTGAGCGTTCGACGTCGCTCACCGCGAGCACGAGGTGGTCGAAACCGGTCACCGTCACGAGATCGTTGTGCATGCCGTCAACCCTGGTCCGGCGCGCCACCGGGACCAAGCCCGATCCGGACTACGATCGTTGACCCGCAGGCAACGACGGAGGTGGTCCGGTGCTGGAGCGGTACGAGGTCGAGACGTTCCTGACCCTGGCCGAGGAACTGCATTTCGGGCGGACCGCCGAGCGGCTGCGGGTGAGCACCGGCCGGGTCAGCCACGTGGTGCGCAGGCTGGAACGCCGTATCGGCGCGCCGCTGTTCGAGCGCACCAGCCGGGTCGTCCGGCTCACCCCGATCGGCGCCCGTCTGGCCGAGGAGATGCGCCCGCTGGTGGCCGGCATCGAGGCGGCGGTGCAGCGGGCCGTGGACGCCGGGCGCGGACTGGCCGGCGAGCTGCGGGTGGCGTACGTCGGTGAGTCGACGGCCCCGGTGCTGCTGCGCGCGGTGGCCCGGTTCACCGAGCGTCACCCGGACTGCGAGGTGCACGTGCACGAGGCGCCGCTGGCCAGCACCCGGTCGAGCCTGCTGGACGGCACGATCGACGTGCTGATCGCCTCGTACCCCTTCGACGGCATGGCGAACGGCCCGGTGCTGATGCGCGAGCGCCGGGTGCTCGCGGTGGCCGCGGGCCACCCGCTCGCGGCCGAGGAGTCGGTGTCGCTGGAGGTGCTGGGCGACCACCCGGTGGTGCAGTACCCGGCGGTGACCTCGACCGCGTTCAAGCAGGACCGCACGCCGGACCGCACCCCGGCGGGCCGCCCGGTGCCGAAGGGCCCGGTGGGCGGCAGCTTCTCCGAGATGCTGGCGCTCGTCGCGCTGGGGCGCGGGGTGCTGCCGGTGGGCGAGCAGGCCCGGCAGTTCTACGCCCGTCCGGACGTGGCCTACGTGCCGATCCACGACGCGCCGCCGATCTGTCGCGGTCCGGTGTGGCCGGCCGGGAACACCACGTCCCGGGTACGCGAGTTCGTCCGCGCGGCGGTCGACGCCAATCCGCTGCCGCCGGACTGACCTCGTCGTACCCGGGTGGCAGCATCGGCGGGATGCGGGACGAGATCCGGGCACTGGTCGACGAGCTGACACCGGGTGACGAGCAGGAGGCGCGACACCGGGAGGCGGCGCTCGCCTGGCTGGCCGGCACGGAGGACATCTTCCGCCGGGCCAAGCCGCGTACGCCGTCGCCGCACCTGGTCGCGTACTTCCTGCTCCGCGACCCTGCCGACGGCGCGGTGCTGCTGGTCGACCACCGCCTCGCGGGCATGTGGCTGCCCAGCGGCGGGCACGTCGAGCCCGGCGAGCACCCGGCCGACACGGTGCGCCGCGAGCTGCGGGAGGAGCTGGGTGTGGCGGCGGTCTTCGCGCCGCCGTTCGGCGAGCGCCCGGCGTTCCTCACCGTCACCGAGACGGTCGGCCCGCCGGAGCAGCGGCACACCGACGTCAGCCTCTGGTACGTGCTGTCCGCCCACCGCGGCCAGCGGTTCACGCCCGATCCGGTGGAGTTCGCCGGCATCCGCTGGTGGACGACGGCCGAGGTGGCCGGGGCGCCGGCCGGCACGATCGAGCCGCATCTGGGCCGGATGCTGACCAAACTGGCGGCAGCGACGGCTTGACCCGTCCCCTGCGGCAAGGCTCAGCGTGGTCAGTGCCGGTCGCGGTGACCGGCACGAGGAGCGCGAGGGAGGACACGGTGCGACTGCTGACCATCGGCGCGTTCGCCCGCGCGACCGGCCTGAGCGCCAAGGCGTTGCGCATCTACGACGACTGCGGGCTGCTGCCCCCTGCTGCTGTGGACCCGCACTCGGGCTACCGCTACTACGCGCCGGAGCAGGCGGACCGGGCGCGGCTGATTGCCGGGCTGCGCCGGGCCGGGATGCCGCTGGCGGAGATCCGTACCGTCTGCGGCCTGCCGCCCGTTGCCGCCGCCGAGGCGCTCGACGCCTGGTGGCGGCGGGTCAGCGCGGACACCGCGGCCCGCGGCCGGGCCGTCGCGCTCCTCGTCGACAGGCTCAGCGAGAGGGGCACCACCATGTCCGAGACGACCTTCCGGTACGCGGCGCGCTGCGAGACCGGCACGGTCCGCGATTCCAACGAGGACACCGCGTACGCGAGCGCCACGCTGCTCGCGGTCGCCGACGGCGTACGGGGCCCGGCCGGGTCCACCGCCAGCGCGGAGGCGGTGGACGCGCTGCGGCCGTTGGAGCAGGCGGACACGCCGCAGGCCGATCTGCTCGCCGCGCTGGCCGACGCGGTGACCCGGGCCGACCGGGCGGTACGCGGGCACGCCACCGACGCCGACCAGCCCGCCACCACGCTCACCGCGCTCGTACGGCGCGGCACCCGGCTCGCGCTGGTGCACGTCGGGGACAGCCGGGCGTACCTGCTGCGCGGCGGTGAGCTGTCCCGGCTCACCCAGGACCACACGTACGTGCAGACGCTCGTCGACCAGGGGCGGCTCACGCCGGCCGAGGCAGGGGCGCATCCGCAGCGGGCGCTGCTGGCCCGGGCGCTCGGCGCGGGCGCGGAGGTGGAGGCGGATCTGGCGCTGCGGACCGCGCTGCCCGGCGACCGCTACCTGCTCTGCTCCGACGGCCTCTCCGCAGTGGTGGACCCGGGCGCGCTGCACGCCGCGCTGGCGGAGGCGGACGACCCGGAGGCCGCCGTCGAGCGCCTGGTGGAGCTGGCGTACGCGGCGGGCGCGCCGGACAACATCGCCTGCGTGGTCGCCGACCTGGCGGCGTGATCACCGCGACCCGGGCCGGGTTGTCCGGCCCGGGTCGTACCCTGGCGATCATGCGAATCGGCATCGTGATCCTGCCCGACCAGCGCTGGTCGGAAGCGCGCCGGCGGTGGGCCCAGGTGGACGAGTGGGGCTTCGACCACGCCTGGACCTACGACCACCTGGGCTGGCGTGACCTGGTCGACGGCCCGTGGTTCGACTCGTGGACGACGCTCACCGCGGCGGCCGGCGTGACGTCCCGGGTGAAGCTGGGGACGCTCGTGGCCTCGCCGAACTTCCGGCACCCGGCGGCGTTCGCCCGGCAGGTGACGGCGCTCGACGACGTGTCCGGCGGCCGGGTGCTGCTCGGCCTCGGCGCGGGCGGCATCGGCTTCGACTCGGCCGTGCTCGGCGGCGAGACGCTGCCGCCGCGGCAGCGCGTGGACCGGTTCGCCGAGTTCACCGAGCTGCTCGACGCGATCCTGCGGGAGGACGGCACGACCTGGCGCGGGGAGTGGTTCACCGCTGTGGACGCGCGCAACAACCCCGGGTGCGTCCAGCAGCCCCGGGTGCCGTTCGTGCTGGCCGCGAACGGTCCCCGCTCGATGCGGCTGGTCGCCCGGTTCGGGCAGGGCTGGGTCACCACCGGGCTCGGCGGCGACGACGTCGAGACCTGGTGGGGCACGGTGGCGGAGCTGTCCGAGCGGATGGACCGAACGCTGGAGCAGGCCGGCCGCGACCCGGCGACGCTGGACCGCTACCTGTCGCTCGACTCGGCACCGGTGTTCTCGCTGACCAGCGCCGGCTTCCTCGCCGAGCAGGTGACCCGGGCGGCCCGGCTGGGCTTCACCGACGTGGTGACGCACTGGCCCCGGGCCAGCAGCTGGTACGCCGGCGACGAGGCGGTGCTGGTGGAGGCGGCGGCGCTGCTGCCGGAGCTGCGCCGGGCCGGCTAGGTGCCGACGCTGCCCTCGGTGGAGACCAGCCGGAACCGGAGGCAGACGATCCGGGTGTCGTCGGTGACCGGGCTGCCCTGCCGGGCCCAGTAGGCGCCGTGGCCCTCGCGCCACTCCTCGATCGACCGGTCGCCCTCGCCCTCGGCGCGGGCGAAGTCCCACGGCACGTCGGCGAAGCGCACCACCTCGACGCCGGTGACCTCCACGACGCCGACGAGCGCGTCGTCGTCGTCGACCAGGACCAGTCGCTCGCCGACGTACTCCAGTTCCTCGTTCTCGTCGTCGTACTCCTGGACCAGCCCGGCGGTGGCGGTCTTCACGCCGGAGAGCACGAGGGTGTTGAGCCGGGTGCGCAGCTCGCCGGGCGTGCCGAGGGCGAGTGCGCGCAATCCACCGATGCGGGGCCACATGCTGCCGACGCTACGGCACCGTACCGCCGTCGTTCATCCGGTTTGCCGGCGTCTCACGGCAACTCGTCGCCGGTGACCAGGGCGCGCAGACCCAGCCGCTCGCCGACCTCGGGCGGGCAGGTCGCGACCAGTGCGGCGGCACCGATCAGGTCGGCCCCGGCGTCCCGGACGACCCGGCCCAGCGCGTCCAGTTGCGCGCCGGTGTCGACCCAGTCGTCGACCAGCAGCACCCGGTCGCCGGGGTTCAGCCGCCGGCCGTCCACGCCGACCCGCAGCTGCCGTCCCCGGTAGTCCGGGGGTGTCTGCGCCCAGCGCGTCGGTCCGACCCGGCGCCGCTCGCCGCCGTCCTTGTACGCGGGCAGGAAACCGGCTCCGGCGGCGACCGCGACCAGCGGGCCGAGCAGCAGCCCGGTCACCTCGGGGGCGATCACGACGGTCGGGCGGTCCTCGGGGAACAGCCCGGCCAGTGCCGGACCGACCCGGGCGAGCACGTCGGGATCGCGCCACCAGCCGGAGATGTCGCTGACCAGGTGGGTGCTGCCCGGGCCGGGGTCGATCCATCCGAACAGCTCGATCAGGCGACGACTCAGCACGGTTTCCATCCTGGCGGATCGGTGGGCCGTTCGGCCGATCGACTGTGGCGTGATCGGCTACACGTACCAGGGTAAATGCGGGCATAGCACCATGATCACGTTGACTTCGGAAGTGCTTCTCTCGTTACGGTCCGGGCCGGTTTGTTCAGCTGACGAAAGGACCGGGCCGGTGGCTGCTAGGCACCTTCGTACCCGCAAGTTCTCCTCGCCCGCCGCCATCGCCGCGACCGCGGCGGTCGGTGTGGCGCTCGCGGTCGGCGGTACCGTCGGCGCCGTGCGGCTCACCTCCGCCGAGCCGCCCGCCGCACCGGTCGCGGTCGAGACGCTGCCCAGCACGCCCGCCCCCACGT
>NZ_RCVK01000159.1:0-31841 GCF_003667485.1 Micromonospora sp. BL1 | reverse complement strand
GCGTACGCCCAGCGGCCGGGTGAAGGCCCACGGGTGCACGCGGCGGCGGGGCCGCGCCGGCTCGGTACCGCCGGTGTGGCGGGCAGCGTCGTCCCTGGACATGGTCAAACCCCCGCTCTGGCGCACACGCGCCTTCGCCAGGGACAACGAGTCCGGTGCCGGGGAGGTCGCTGTCGGCCACCCGTCCGGGTCACCGGACCCGCCGTGACCAGGGAGGACGCTCGGCATCGGGGGGCACTGCCGCAGCAGCTCCGGCCGGGTGCCGGGAGGTCAGCGGCCCCGGCGGGGCAGCGGGAGATGGCCGGGGAACAGGTCGGCGCCGAGCGTCACCCCGGCCGCCCGTAACGCGGCGATCAGCGCGTTCTGCACCAGGTAGGAGTCGGGTAGCTGCCAGCGGGCCTGCTCCGGGGCGACCGCCCAGCGCACCGTCCCCTCGGGCAGCCGGGTCGGTGGGGCGGGGATCCACGAGCCGGGTCCGTGGCGTACCACGTGGAAGCAGTGCTCCAGCTCGGGTCGCAGCGGGTCGCCGGGACGGACCAGGAACATCCAGCGGCCGGTCGGGGTGACCAGCGCGGGTCCGCGTACACCGAAGCCGGCGGGATGCGTGGCGACCGCGTCCAGGACCTGCCGGCCCAGGTGGGCGGCCACCTCGAGGACGTCGAAGGCGCGGCCGGTGGGCAGCAGGATGCCGTGCGGGCGGCTGCGCCACCAGGTGGCCACCCGGGCCGGGTCGGCGCTGGCGGCGTGCTCCCAGTCCTCCAGCGCCGGGTGGCAGCCCACCGTGGGACAGCCGGCCCGGCCGCAGACGAAGCGGCTGTTGGCCAGGCAGGCGCCGGGGGTGACCGGCCAGCCGTGCAGCGCGTACCGCACCGCGATCCGGCGCAGCCGGACACGTTCCAGCGGTGACAGGTGTGCGACGCGCGGTCGGACGTTCCTCCACATGTCTGCCGTCCCCCTCTGGTCCCGCCGGGACCGTCCGTCAGCCGGACCGTCCACGGGCCGAAACCGTCCACAAGCCACACGTCGAAAGCCGTCACTGCCGTAACCCACGCTCGTTGAGGTGACTAACGGTCGGTGCAACTTGCACGAAAACTACGAGAACTGGCTGGACGGTGGACGCACAACCTGTGCGATCGGCGCGAGCCTGAGGGACGTGGGGGGACCGGCCGGCGCCGTGAGGGGGAGGGAGCGGGAATGGACGAACTGCCCATAGGCCGGCGGGTGGCGTACTGGCGGAGCCGCCGCAAGATGTCCCAGCAGGTCTTCGCCGACCGGCTCGGCAAGTCCAAGAGCTGGGTGGACAAGGTGGAGCGCGGCGTCCGCCGGCTGGACAAGTTCTCCGTGCTCTACGAGATCGCCGACATCCTTCAGATCGACGTGCAACTGCTGCACGGCAAGGACCCGGAACGGCGTGCCGACGCGCTCAACTGCATCGACCAGGTCGAGGTGGAGGAGATCCGCACCGCCCTGGAGCGGTACGACTCGATGAGCGCCTACTTCGACGCGGCGCCCTGCCCCCCGCCGCTGGCCGACATGCGCAAGGCCGTGAACCACGCCTGGCTCACCTACCAGTACGGCCGCTACGGCATGCTCACCCGCGCGCTGCCCAAGCTGCTGCGCGACGCCCAGGCGGCGGACGCCGGCTACGCCGCCGACGACCAGGTACGCGAGGCCGCCCACCTGCTCGGGCAGGTCTACCAGATCGCCTCGTCGGTGCTGCGCAAGCTGGGCGAGTGCGACCTCGCCTGGCTCGCCGCCGACCGGTCGATGGCGGTGGCCCAGCGGGCCGACGACCCGCTGCTGGCCGGCATCGCCACCACGCGGGTCTGCAACGCGCTCGTCGCGATGGGCCGCCCCCGCCCCGCGCTGGAGCTGAACGTCCGCATCGCGGGCCGGCTCGCGCCCGGCGGCGACAACGACGTCCGGCCGGAACGGCTCTCGGTGTACGGCATGCTGCTGCTCCAGGGTGCGATGGCGGCCGCCCGGATCGGCGACTCGGCGACTGTGGACGACCTGCTCGCGGGCGCCGACGAGGCGGCCAAGCTGCTCGGCGGGGACCACAACCACTACTGGACCTCCTTCGGCCCGACCAACCTGGAGCTGCACCGCGCGGCGGCGGCGGTCGAGCTGGGCGACGGCGGCCGGGCGGTGGAGACCCACATGCGGCTGGCCGAGCCCGCGTTCAACGCGCTGCTGCCGGAGCGGCGCGCGCACCACCTGCTCGACCTGGCCCGGGGTTACTCCCAGATCGGTGACGTGGCCAACGCCGGGGACATGCTGCTGCGCGGCGACCGGCTCGCGCCCTCCGAGATCCGGTGCCGGCCGATAGCGCACGAATTGATGTCCGAGATTCTCCGTCGCACACGTGGTGCGCCGCCTCCGCCGATCGCGGAGTTGGCTGAGCACATGGGAGTCGGAGTATGAGCGGTCCGGAGACCGCCAACGGGCACCGGCGGGTGCTCTACGTCATCGCCTGCGGTTCGCCGCTGGCCCGTCACGTCGGCCGGCTGGTCGACCTCGCCCAGCGGGAGGGCTGGACGGTCTGCGTGGTCACCACGCCGGACGGCGCGAAGTTCGTCGACCGGACGGAGCTGGCCCGGCAGACCGGTCACCCGGTTCGTACGCACTACAAGAACCCGGGTGACCCGGACGTGCTGCCCCCGGCCGACGCCATGCTGGTGTGCCCGGCCACCGTCAACACGATCAACAAGTGGGCGGTCGGCATCACCGACACCCTGGCGCTCGGCCTGCTGATCGAGGGGCAGGGGATGGGGGTGCCGATCGCCGCCGTGCCGTACACGAACGAGGCGATGGCGGCGCACCCGGCGTTCCGGGCCAGCCTGGACCGGCTCGGGCAGTGGGGCGTCCGGGTGGTCTTCGGCGACCACGTCGTACGCCTGCACCCGCCCGGCACGGGGGAGCGGCGCGCGGACGCCTTCCCCTGGGACGCCGGCCTGGCCGCCCTGCGCGGCGCGGGCCGGCCGGTCGCCCCGGTCGGCTGACCCGCGATGGGCGCGGCCCTCGGCGGACGCCGGGGGCCTCGCCCGGCGGCGGTCGGCGTGTACCGGCCCGGACGCCGGTAAGCTGGCCGCCCGTGAGCACAACCGTCGCCGACGTCGTGGCCGCCCTGGACCGTCGTTATCCGCCCGCCTGGGCCGAGGAGTGGGATCGCGTCGGCCTGGTGCTGGGCGAGCCCGACCATCCGGTACGCCGGGTCGCCTGCGTGGTGGACGTGGTCCCGGAGACCGTGGACGAGGCGCTCGACGCCGGCGCGGACATGATCGTCGCGCACCACCCGCTGCTGCTGCGCGGCGTCTCCTCGGTGGCCGCCACCACGTACAAGGGCCGGATCGTGCACCGGTTGATCAAGGCGGATGTCGCGCTGCACGTGGCCCACACCAACGCCGACGTGGCCGACCCGGGGGTGTCCGACGCGCTCGCCGCCCGGTTCGGGCTGACCGGGCTGCGCCCGCTGCACCCGCCCCGCCCCGGCTCGCCCGCCGCCGGTCCCGGCCGGGGCATCGGCCGCATCGGCGAGCTGCCCACCCCGATGACGCTCGCCGAGCTGACCCGGCTGGCCGCCGCCGTGCTCCCGGTCACCGCCTGGGGAGTTCGCGCCGCCGGGGATCCCGGGCGTATGGTTCGTACCCTCGCCGTCAGCGGCGGCTCGGGGGACGGCTTCCTCGCCGAGGCGACCGCGGCCGGGGTGGACGCGTTCCTCACCGCGGACCTGCGCCACCACCCGGCCGGGGAACACCTCGCCGCCGGTGGCCCGGCGCTGCTGGACGCCGCCCACTGGGCGACGGAGCGACCCTGGCTGGACGACCTGGCCGCCTACCTGGCCGCCGAGCTGGACGTCGAGACCGTGGTGTCCGACCTGGACACCGACCCGTGGACCGTGCACGCCGCCGCGCCCCGGCCGGACGACAAGGAGCCCCGACGTGAAGGCTGACCCGAAGGTGCAGCGCCGCCTGCTCGACCTCCAGGCGATCGACACCGCGCTGGCCCAGCTCGCGCACCGCCGCCGCACCCTGCCGGAGCGCGCCGAGCTGGAGGCGCTGGCGCGTGAGCTGTCCGCGCTGGAGGACGAGCGGGTCCGCGCCCAGGTGGCGGTCGACGACCTGGACCGCGACATCGCCCGGATCGAGAAGGACGTCGACCAGGTGCGGGCGCGCAAGAGCAAGGACGAGGCCCGGCTGGCCTCGGGCAGCGGCCCGGCCCGGGAGTTGGAGGCGATCCAGCACGAGCTGGTGTCGCTGAACCGCCGGCAGAGCGACCTGGAGGACGCCGAGCTGGAGCTGATGGAGCAGCGGGAGACCGCGCAGGGCGTGCTCGACGGCGTCGAGAGCCGGATCGCCGAGGCCCGCGAGCGCCGCGCCGCGACCGAGCAGCGCCGCGACGAGACCCTGGCGGAGATCGCCAAGGAGGAGGAGTTCAAGCGCACGGCCCGCCAGCCGCTCGCCGGTGACCTCCCGGCGGACCTGATCGGCCTCTACGACAAGATCCGCGAGGACACCGGCATGGGCGCCGCGCTGCTCACCGGCGGCCGCTGCGGCGGTTGCCGGCTGGAGATGTCCGGCGCCGACCTGGCGCGCATCCGCAAGGCGGACCCGGACGACGTGGTCCGCTGCGAGGAGTGCCGGCGGATCATGGTCCGGACCAACGAGTCGGGACTGTAGCCGCCGTGGCGGTGCGCGCGGTAGTGATCGAGGCCGACGGCGGCTCCCGGGGCAACCCCGGTCCGGCCGGCTACGGCGCCGTGGTCCGGGATCCGGAGACCGGCGAGGTGCTGGCCGAGCGGTCGGAGTCGATCGGTACGGCGACGAACAACGTGGCCGAGTACCGGGGCCTGATCGCCGGGCTGGAGGCCGCCGCCGAGCTGGGCGCGGCCGAGGTCGAGGCGCGGATGGACTCCAAGCTGGTGGTCGAGCAGATGTGCGGCCGCTGGCAGATCAAGCACCCCGGACTGCGTCCGCTCGCCGCCCAGGCGGCCGGGCTGGTCAGCCGCTTCACCGCCGTACGGTTCACCTGGGTGCCCCGGGAGCGCAACCGCCACGCCGACGCCCTCGCCAACGCGGCGATGGACGCCGCCGCGTCCGGTGCGGCACCGGCCGGCGCCGGGAAGGCCGCGGCGCGGGAGGCGACTGTCGTCCGGGCCACCGGCACCGACCCGGCCACCACACCTGCCTCCTGGGAGCCGCGCCCGACCGAGGAGGCCACCCGGCTGATCCTGGTGCGGCACGGCGAGACCGAACGCACGGTGCAGAAGCGCTACTCCGGCCGGGGCGACGTGCCGCTCACCGAGCGCGGCCGGGCCCAGGCCCGGGCCACCGCCGCGCGGGTGGCCGCGCTGGCGCCGTCCGTCGCCGCCGTCGTCAGTTCCCCGTTGTCCCGGTGTACGGCCACCGCCGAGGCGGTCGCCGCGCAGGTCGGCAACCCGCCGGTACGCACCGACGACGACCTGATCGAGTGCGACTTCGGGGTGTGGGAGGGGCACACGTTCGCCGAGGTACGCGAGGGCTGGGCGGCCGAGCTGGACGCCTGGCTCGCCTCCACCCGGGTCGCGCCGCCGAAGGGCGAGTCGTTCGTGACAGTCGCCGAGCGGACCGGGCGGGCGGTCGACCGCCTGCGGTCGGCGTACCCGGGGGAGACGGTCGTGGTGGTCTCCCACGTCTCGCCGATCAAGCTGGTGCTGCGCGACGCGCTCGCCGCCGGCGACGCGTTCCTGCACCGGCTCTACCTGGACACGGCGGGCATCTCGGTGCTGGACCTGTACCCGGACGGCGGCGTCGCGGTCCGCTCGGTCAACGACACCTCGCACCTCACGGACGTCTGACGGCCGCTCGGCGCATGCCGGCGGCCGTTCGGCGCATCGACATCACCCGATCGGACGTGACCCCCGTCACAGGGTCGTAGCCTCCGGCCGTCACATGGCCCGCTACGAATGCCCGGAGGGGTGTCACATGTCCGCACCGGAACCGGAGGCGCTCGACACGGCGCGATCCAGGGCGAAGGACAAGAGTCCCTGGAACTGGTTGCTCTTCATCCCGATCGTGGTGCCGCTGATCCCGGCACTGTTCAACGCCGACTCGCCCCGGCTGTTCGGGTTCCCGCGTTTCTACTGGCTGCAACTGGCCTGGATCCTGCTGGGCGTCGGCACCACCACGCTCGTCTACCAGATGACGAAGACGAAGAAGCGGGGTGACCGCTGATGTGGCGGGACCACCTCACCGAGATCATCGTCTTCACACTGCTGTTCCTGCTGGTCAGCGCCATGGGATTCGTGGCGGCCCGCTGGCGCAGACCGACCGACATGGCCCACCTGGACGAGTGGGGTCTGGGCGGTCGCAGCTTCGGCGGCTGGATCACCTGGTTCCTGGTCGGCGGTGACCTCTACACCGCGTACACGTTCGTGGCGGTCCCGGCGCTGATCTTCGGGGCCGGCGCGGCGGGCTTCTTCGCGGTGCCGTACACGATCGTCATCTACCCGCTGGTGTTCCTGGTGCTGTGCCGGCTCTGGTCGGTCTCGCACCGGCACGGGTTCGTCACCCCGGCCGACTTCGTCCGCAACCGGTTCGGCTCGCCGATCCTGGCGCTGCTGGTCGCGATCACCGGCATCGTCGCCACCATGCCGTACATCGCGCTGCAACTGGTCGGCATCGAGGCGGTGCTCAAGACCATGGGCGTGACCGGGGACAGCGCGCTGGCCCGGCACCTGCCGATCATCATCGCCTTCGCGATCCTGGCCGCGTACACGTACCAGTCCGGGCTGCGCGCGCCGGCGCTGATCGCGTTCGTCAAGGACTCGCTGATCTACATCGTGATCCTGGTCGCGGTGATCTGGCTGCCGTACAAGCTCGGCGGCTGGGGCGCCATCTTCGACGCCGCCGACGCGAAGTTCCAGGCGTCACCCGCGCCCGGCGACGGCATCCTGCTCAACCAGAACAACCAGATCCAGTACGTGACGCTGGCGTTCGGCTCGGCGCTGGCGCTGTTCCTCTACCCGCACAGCATCACCGGCGTGCTGGCCAGCCGGAACCGCGACGTGATCAAGCGGAACATGTCCGCGCTGCCCGCGTACAGCCTGCTACTCGGGTTGATCGCGCTGCTCGGCTACATGGCCATCGCGGCGAACGTGAAGCCGCTGCCCGGTGCGAAGGAGGGCACGACCGACGGCAACACTGTGGTGCCGCTGCTGTTCGACCAGCAGTTCCCGGACTGGTTCGCCGGGGTCGCGTACGCGGCCATCGGCATCGGCGCGCTGGTCCCGGCGGCGATCATGTCGATCGCGGCGGCGAACCTGTTCACCCGCAACGTCTACAAGGAGTACCTGAAGCGGGACGCCACCCCGGCGCAGGAGGCGAACGTCTCGAAGATCACCTCGCTGGTGGTGAAGGTCGGCGCGGTGGCCTGCATCGTCTTCCTCGACCCGCAGTTCTCCATCGACCTCCAGCTCATCGGCGGCGTGATCATCCTCCAGACGCTGCCGGCGGTGGCGCTGGGCCTCTACACCCGCTGGTTCCACAGGGGTGCGCTGATCGCCGGCTGGGCGGCCGGCATGGGCCTCGGCATGTGGATGCTCTACCAGATCGGCAACCCGGCGACCGGGAAGAAGCACTTCGCCGGGTCGGCGTTCCCGCTGGAGAAGTTCGGCTTCGACACGCCGAAGACCATCTACGTGGGCATCGTGGCGGTGCTGGTGAACCTGGTGGTGGCCGCGCTGCTCACGCTGGTGCTGCGCGCCGCGAAGGTGGCCGACGGACCGGACGGCACCACGCCGGACGACTACTTCGCCGACGAGGGCGACCCGCGCGTCACGCCCGGCGCCGACCGCGACGCGGACTCCGCGCGCGAGCCGGTGGCGTAGGGGAGGTGGGCCCCCGTCCGCCGGGCGGGGGCCCGCAGGCCGCCTCAGCGGCGGCGGTTGCGCGCGTCGAGCGCCTCGTTGAGGCGGTGCAACATGTCCGCCAGTGTCTCCCGGTCCGCCTCGGGCCAGGCGGCGAGGATGTCGCCGTACAGCCGGGTGCGGGCCGCCCGGACGGCGGCCATCCGCTGGAGCCCGGCCGCCGTCGCGGAGATCACCGTGCCGCGCCCGTCGGCCGGGTCGGGGGTACGGGAGATCAGCCCGTCGCGCTGGAGCGCGGAGACCTGCCGGGTGACGGTGGAGCCGTCCAGGTTCAGCCGCGCGGCCAGCGCCGAGACGTTCTGCGGGCCGGCGGCGTCGAGGTGCCGCAGGATCACGTACGCGGCGCGGTCGAGCAGCCGGTGCTCCATCGTGCCGGTGCCCCGGCGGGTGGCCTCGCCCAGGCGCATCAGCAGCGCGACCTCGGTTTCGATCCGGCCGAGCGTGACCTCGGCGGCGTGGACGTCCTCGCTCATAGCTGTATGATACAAGAAAAATACCTGTACGATACAGCTATATGGGAGGTTGCGGAGTGGATCGCCGATCCGAGCCCAACCGCAGTGCCATCTACGCCACCACGCTCGTCGCGTTCCTCGCCATCGCCGGCATCGCCGTGGTCGACCCGATCCTGCCCGCCATCGGCGAGGCCATCGGCGTCACCGCCTGGCAGGTCGAGCTGCTCTTCACCGCGTACATCGCGGTCATGGCCGTCGGCATGATCCCGGCGACGCTCGCCAGCGGGCGGTTCGGCTTCAAGCCGGTGCTCGTCACCGGCGTCTCGGTGGTCGGCCTGGCCGCCATCCTCGCCTCGTTCAGCAACGACATCGTGCAGCTCTCCGTGCTGCGCGGCGTCTGGGGCCTGGGCAACGCGATGTTCTTCGCCACCGCCATGGTGGTGCTGGTCAACCTGGCCAACGACAGGGAATGGGTGGTCGGCCTGTTCGAGACCGCCCTGGGGCTCGGCTTCGCGGTCGGCCCGCTGATCGGCGGCCTGCTCGGCGAGGTGAGCTGGCGGCTGCCGTTCTTCGTCTGCGGTGTGTTCATGGTGCTGGCGCTCGGCGTCGCCGCCCGCAAGCTGCGCGAACCCGCCCACAAGCAACCACCGGTACGCGTCGGCCAGATCTTCGCCACCTACCGCAGGCCCGCGTTCGTGACGCTCTGCGTGGTCACCGCCGCGTACAACTTCGTCTTCTTCGTCGTGCTCGGCTACACGCCGCTGTTCCTGCGCCTCGATATCATCCCGCTGGGCCTGGCGTTCACCGGCTGGGGCCTCGGCCTGGCCGCCGGCATCCTCCTGATCGGGCACCGGCTGGCCCACCGCATCGGCGCCGTGCAGACCGTCGGCGTCGCCCTGCTCGGCCTGCTGGTCTGCATGGTCCTGTTCGCCACCTCCACCGGCACCGCCATGTCGCTCGTCGTCCTGGTCGTCGCCGGCCTGTTCATGGGCCTCGCCAACGCCAACCTGACCGACCTGGCGCTCGGGCTCGGCTCCGCCGACCGGCGCGTCGCCACCGGCGCGTTCAACCTGGTCCGCTGGGGCGCCGCCGCGCCCGCGCCGATCATCTCCGGCAAGCTCGCCGAACACAGCCTGGCGCTGCCGTTCTGGGTCGGCTTCGGGGTGCTCGCCGCCGGTGTGCTCGCCTACCTCGCGTTCGGCCACCTGATGGCGGCCGGCTACGGCGAACGGGTCATCTGGAACCGCGCCGCCCGCCGCGCCGAACACGCACCGGAGGAACCGGTGGGGGAGGCGTACTGACCGGGACTGACTCTGGCCCCGGCCCGGCTCCGGCCTGCCGGCGTCAGGTCAGCGCCCGCCACAGCAGGTAGAACCCGATGGCCGTGCCGAACACCACGATCACCGTCTTCAGCACCACCTGCGGAAGCCGGCGGGCCAGCCGCGCGCCCGCGTACCCGCCGAACAGGGTGGCCGGCGCGACCACCGCGACGGCCGCCCAGTTCACCGGGCCGAACAGCGCGAACACCACGAGCGTGGTCAGCCCCACCACTGCGGAGAGCAGGTTCTTCACCGCCGACACCCGGGCCAGCGTCGCGTCCAGCACCAGCGCCAACCCGGCCACCAGCATCACCCCGAGGGCCGCGCCGAAGTAGCCGCCGTACACGGTGCCGACCGCGACCATGGTCTGCACCGTGACGGTACGGCGGCGCGCGCCCAGCCGCTCCGGATGGCCGACCAGCCGGCGCAGCGGCCCCTGGAACGCCAGTACGGCGGTCGCGCCCAGCACGAGGAACGGCACCACCAGCTCGAACGCCCGAGCCGGCGTGGCAAGCAGCAGCGCGCACCCGGCGATCGTGCCGAGTACGGCGGTGGGCAGCAGCGACCACAGCTCCCGCCCGCGCGGCAGGTCCACCCGGCTGCCCGCCACGCTCGCCACGTACCCGGGAAAGACCGACACGGAGTTCGAGACGTTCGCCGCCACCGGCGGCAGGCCGGTGGCGATCATCGCCGGGAACGTGATCAGCGAGCCACCGCCGGCCACCGCGTTGACGGTGCCCGCGGCGAGGCCGGCGGCGACCAGGAGCGCGGCGTCGGAGAGATCCATAGTCCCCCGAGGCTAGTCGGTCCCGGTCCCGGGCCGCGTAGTGGCCGGGCAGGCTGGTGGGCTTGTGGGTCGGCCGGTTCCGTCGCCAGCTCGGGGAAGTGGCTGTATCGAGGGCCGGTTGATGCCGCCACCTCCCCGAAATGGCGGGCGAGCCTTGGTGGCCGGGGTGGAAATGGGCGCGGCGGGTGCGTCGTTAGGATGAGGGCGCGACGGACGAGTCGACCGGGCGGTCGCGTCGACGGGCTCCGGCCCGTCGCCGAGGAACGTCCGGACTCCACAGGGCAGGGTGGTTGCTAACGGCAACCCGGGGTGACCCGCGGGACAGTGCCACAGAAAACAGACCGCCGGCCCGTAACGGGACGGTAAGGGTGAAACGGTGGGGTAAGAGCCCACCAGCACCCCGGGTGACCGGGGTGGCTCGGTAAACCCCACCCGGAGCAAGGCCAAGAAAGGGCCGTCACCGCAAGATGACGACCCGCGCAGACGCCTGAGGGCTGCCCGCCCGATGTCTGCGGGTAGGCCGCTGGAGCCTGCCGGCAACGGCAGGCCGAGATGGATGGCCGCCGCCGGTGCGCCTACGGGCGCGCCGGTCACAGAATCCGGCGTACAGGTCGACTCGTCCGTCGCCCACCAGCTCGCAGAAGCCCTGACCCACGACCTGGCCGAGCCGCTGGCTTCCGTAGCGGTCTTGGTGTTCCCATTCGTGGATGAGGTGGGACGAGTGCGTGCCGGAGTTGCTGGCGCACCTGGGGGAGATGGGCCTGGTCGGGCTGGTCAAGATTGACGGGGAGCGGGAGCGCAAGCCCTGGACCGTGGTGATCTCGGGTCAGCGACTCGATGGTGCGTCGATCAGGGTTGACGGCCACAGCCTCGACTACTGCCTGAAGCATGCGGTCGCAGCGCTTCACGAGCGCTTCCCGGACGAACTCGCGCTGAACTGAGCTCTGGCTGTGGGGCGGTGTCTCGGCGGCTGCCGGTGGCTCACCGCCCAGGCCGGCGAGGAACGCACCCGGCAGGCCGTCGACCGCCTGTTCGAGCCTGGTGCGGGCCCGCCATCGTGAGAGCGACCGCCAGGATCTTGTCGCCGGCTACCGACGGCTGCCAGGCTCCCCCGATGACCTTGTTTCTCATGATCGAGACGACGCCCGGTGAGTATTCGCTCCTGTTGAACGCGGGGACGACGCCGGTCGACGACCTGATTGAAGAACTCGATCACGAGCCCAACGGGTACTTCTGGGAGGGCGTGGCGCAGGTTCTCGTCAGCACGGAGGCTCAGTCGCTTGATGGCAGATTCGTCTACGCCTGCGAGGGTGACACGTTCTGCGCCTACGGCACGGACCGAGGGGCGCTGGAAGAGCTGGAAGCGCGGATGACCGCGGTTGCCACCGACGGCGAACGCATGCGGCGGCTGATCAGGGACGCCGAGGCGAGCGGCTTCGAGTTCGACGACTGACCGTCAAAGCGGCCGGTCCGGCCCGCTTCCGCGCAGCCCGGACGCCCTGACGACGCCCTGATCTCGGCGGTGTGTGGCGGAAGATCGGGGACTCGACTCAGCGATGACCTGATACCGCGCAAGCAACGACAGCCTGTTCGGCTCGGCTGCCGGAGAAGAGCTTCCGTGACAGCGGTATACCCCTGGCCGAGACGACGTACCCTTCGTCTCGGCGGTGCTGCCTCCGCGCGGCGTCGTCCAGCCCAACTGGCCGCCCGTGGTCGGGATCATCCGACGGCTGCCTCCCGGTCACCCGCTATCGGAACTCGTGGACGACCTCGATCGAACCGACGATGTGCGCGTTGAACTCGTCGAGTTCCTCGGCTGCAACCCACAGCATCGGAGTGGCGGATCCGCCGAAGGACCGCGTCGAGTAGCGGCCCAGGAAACCTGTCTCGACGTGGAAGCGGGCCACGTAGCGCACGGGTCCGAACAGGTTCCAGTTCTGCGCAGCCCTGATCGCGAAGTCCTCGTCGAGCATCGGGAAGAGGTGGGTTTGGTGTGGCCGGAGCGCCGGCCACCTGCGTCCGCCTGCCTCGCGGACGAGGCGGAGTCCCTGCTGTCCCATGGGGCGCCACAGCGCTGTCGTTACGTCGCTGCTCACGTCGCTCTCGCTGCCGTGGTCGGTCGTGAAATCGGGCAGTACCGCCGCTACCGCAGGATCGAACACCCCCAGCATGGCGCTGCCTCGCTCGATCGACGTGCTCAGATGCTGCTGTCACCAACTCCGCTCGCCGCCACGCAAGTTCTCAGCCCACGAAAGCGCCCGGCGGACCACGGCTTGAGTCAGCCCTTCTGCCGGGTCGACGTCGACCAGCAGCGTCGCTGCCTCGCGCCCCTCGGCCCAGGCATGTGCCTCCGGCGTCAACGCGTCGTCGATCCACACCGCAGGCCGTGAGCCGACATAGCTGGCGATGGCAGGCACCTTCTCCCGTGGCTCGAACGGGATCGGAGGAAAGCCGATCACGGGTAGCTCTGGAAGTTGTAGCACCGGCGCGAGGAATTGGTTCGCCTCGGCGCCCCACCCGGTCGCCCAGACCATGTCGAACCGGTCACCCAGATCCCGGAGCCAGGCCGCGTGAGCGCGGCACAGTCGTACCGGCTCCTCGTCGGGGAAGAAGTCGAACTCCTCGTAGCCGGATGGGCAGCGGTCTGCCCCGAACGGGTTGAGAACCCCGTCGACGTCCAGCAGGAGGAGAGGCAGGCCGCGTGACATGACTGCCACAGTACGGAGCCGGCGTGCAGGCCGACTCGTCCGTCGCCTGGCTCCGGGTCGGCCGCCGAATTCGCAGGAGCGGTACGCGGTGGCGGCGCTAGCATCGGCTACCCGTCACCGTCGGCGGGCACAGGGAGAGGGCGGCGATGGCAGACGTGTCGGTCGAAGTGCCGTCGCCCCTGCGCAAGTGCGTCGTCTTCTGCGAGGTCGAGTGCGTTCGCGGGTGCTGCGGGATCGACGCCGTCTCCACCGACCCCGCTCTCATCGAGGACTGGTGCCGTCAGGCGGGTTCGGCCGCGGTGATCGAGGCCCGCCTTCAACTGGCCGAGCTGATCGAGGTGGTCGAGGACCGCGCCCATCGCGTCACGTCGGACTTCCTGAACCACCGCACACATGACGAGGCCGCACGCCGTGAGTTGCTGGACTTCCTGGCCGCGCTCGATGCCGGACTGGCGGCCGGCGACGTGTTGTGAACGGTCGAGGCTGTCGACCCCGAGCGCGCGGATCGGGTCGATTCACGCCGGCAGTGGTCGCGTCGCCGTTCGATCTCGAACCAGCTCACTCATCCCGCAGTGGTGGAGGAAGCGGCGTCTCTCCCCGCAGTGCCATCCCGGCCAGTTCGGCACGCTCCGGATGCAGGAGGTTCTCGCGGAGCGGGTGACTCGGCACGTTGATGCACCGCTGGCCCGCCACCGCCTCGCATACCGGGCACCGGAGGAACAGGCCGCACTGCGGCACCAGCTCGCCGCCCTGAGCCAGCGCACCCCGGCCGATCTTGACGATCGCCCGGTACAGCTCGTCGTCCTGATGCCGGGCTGCGCCGGCTGCCACCTCCCGCATGCCCTCCCAGAACAGCTCTGCGGCCGTCGGTTCGTCGATGTCGATGCGCACGATCGGGAGTACCCGCCCTCGGCGCGGTGGAACATCTCCCGCCAGACCTTGCGATGATCCAGTGATGACCTCCTACGTGTCCCACACCACCGTGGACTGTGCCGACGCCTACGCTCTGTCCCGCTGGTGGGCATCAGTTCTCGACTACCGCGAGGACCCGGACGACCCGAACGAGCCGGGCCATGAGGAGTGCATGATCTACTCGCGGGACGGGCGGCACCGGCTGCTGTTCATCGAGGTGCCGGACGCGAAGCAGGTCAAGAACCGTATCCACCTCGACCTGCGCCCGGTCGAGGGGACGCGTGACGAGGAACTGGCCCGGCTGACCGGGCTGGGCGCGGCAGTGGTGGCCGATCGGCGCAACTCTGACGGCACCGGCTGGGTGGTGCTCGCCGACCCGGAGGGCAACGAGTTCTGCATCCTCCGCAGCGACGCCGAGGTGGCTGCCACCCGATCGTGACAGCGACCGAACGGCCGCCCCCAGCTCCAGCCGCCGATCTTGGAGTTGTGGCACCTCTCGAACTTCGCGGATGGGGCATCACAGGCACCACAACTCCAAGATCGACGAGCGCGGGCCACGAGCGCGGGCCACGAGCGCGGGCCACGAGCGCGGCCCACGAGCGCGGGCCACGAGGGCGCGCGGCGGGGACGGCGCGGGGTTTGCGGGCTGGTGTGGCACGCTGCGGTGGTGATCGAGCTTGCGGACATCCAGGCGGCCGCCGAACGGATCGCCGACGTCGTCGTGCACACCCCGACCGTGCCCAGCCCAGGGCTGACCGAGCTGCTCGGCGTGCCGGTCACCGCCAAGCTGGAGCTGCTGCAACGTACCGGCTCGTTCAAGGCCCGGGGCGCGGCGGCGAAGCTGCTCGCGCTGGACGACGCGGAGCGGGCGGCCGGGGTGGTAGCGGTGAGCGGCGGCAACCACGGCATCGCGGTCGCGGTGATGGCGGGCGCGCTCGGCGTTGCGGCGACAGTGGTCATGCCCCGCACGGCGCCGGCGCGCGCGGTCGACGTGGCCCGCGCCGCCGGGGCGGACGTGCGGCTGACCGAGGACATGGCCGGCGCGTTCGCGCTGATGAACCGGCTGCGGGACGAGGGCGTGACGCTGCTGCACCCGTTCGACGACCCGATTGTGCTCGCCGGGCAGGGCACTGTCGGGCTGGAGTTCGCCGACGACGCCGGTGAGCTGACCGACGTGCTGGTCAGCATCGGCGGGGGCGCGCTGATCTCGGGTGTGGCGGCGGCGCTGCGGGCGCGCCGGCCGGGGGTACGTGTCTGGGGCGTGGAGACCGAGGGCGCGCAGGCGATGTCGCAGGCGATCGCGAAGGGCGGCCCGGTCGAGGTGCCGCTGTCGTCGATCGTCACCACGCTCAGCGCGCCGAGCGTCTCGCAGCTCACCTACGACCATGTGACGGCGCTGGTCAGCGACGTTCTCGTGGTCTCCGACGCCGAGGCGGTGCGCGGCACTGTCGAGTTGGCCGAGCACGCCAAGGTGTGGGCGGAGCCGGCCGCCGGGTGCCTGCTGCCCGCCGCCCGCCGGGTGATCGAGCGGGTGGGGGATGACGCCCGGCTGGGCCTGGTGGTCTGCGGCGGCAACGCCACCGTCGCCGACGTGACCACGTGGGCCGGCCGCTTCGGCGTCTGACCCGCCGCACCCACCGCCGCACCACGCGACCGCCGCGCCGAGCGCGCGACCGCGCCAGGCGGCGGCCACCGCACAAGACGCGCGACCGCCGCGCCAAAGCACGCGACCCCGCCGGGGCGGCCACCGAACAAGACGCGCGACCGCCGCGCCACAGAAACCGGGGGTACGCCGGCCGCCTCCGGTCCGGACGGGTGGGACCGGGACGACCGGCGTACGTCAGGACGTGGCCGGAGCGGCCCCGTCGAGCAGTTCGGCGAGCCGGGCCGCCGTGGTCGGGGCGTGCAGGTGCAGCCGCGCCACGTTGATGCTGTCCGTGCCGATCACGGCGAGCAGCGCCTGCCCGTTGATCGCGTACACGCTGAGGTAGCCGCCCGCGTTGCGCACCGTGGACTGCTGGAAGTCGCCCTGTCCGAGCCGCGACCCGACCTGGCGGCCGAGCCCGTACATGGTGGCGGCGAGCGCGGCCAGGTCGTCCGGGTCGGCGCCGTTCTGCAGGTTGTGCGTGACGAGCAGGCCGTCGACGCCGCCGAGGACGCAGCCGTGCACGCCGGGGATCTGCAACCGCAGGGCGGAGAGTTCCTGGGCGATGGCCGGGTAGGGCAGCGCCGGGTTGCCGGCCAGCGACTGTGGGAGCGCCCGTGGTGGCGGCAGGGTGCCGGCCTGGGCGCGCGTACGGCGGGGGAGGTCGTCCACCCGGCTCACAGTTCCAGGCTCTCCTCGATCGTGCGCAGTTGGTGCCGCGCCATCGCGAGGTTGGCCCGGCTCTTGCTCACCATCAGGTAGAGGAACAGGCCCTTGCCGGTGCGGTTGCTCAGCGGGCGGATCAGGTGGTACTGGCTGCCGAGCGTGATCAGGATGTCCTCGATCTCGTCGTCGAGCTTGAGCATCTCGATGGTGCGCAGCTTGGCGCGTACCACGTCGGTGTTGCCGGCGGCGGCGACCGTCAGGTCGATCTCGCCGGTGCCCCCGGCGACGCCGAGGGTCATGCCACTGGTGTAGTCGACGAGCGCGGCCCCGATCGCGCCGTCGATGTTCATCGCGTTCTTCAGCGCGATGTCAAGGTTGCCCACGATTTTCTCTCCCCAGCTCGGGCCACTGTCCGCCGGAAGCAAGGCGGACAGCGAATTCGTCAGTCGAGGCTCGCATATGGAGCAGCGGCCTGCATCCGGGTCCCTGGTGATCCACCTGAGCGGTCCCCGCCGGACCGGCCACCGGTCCCGGCAGGAAGACCGCGCCGTCCATTGCCGATCACCGTTCGTCCTGCTACGGCGGGGCAGCCACCCTATGTAGAGTTCCGTTAGAGTGTGCCCGTGCGACTGACCGTTCCGGTGGCGAAGGTGCTCTCGGCGCTGCTCGCCGAGCCCGGGGCGCCGCGCTACGGCCTCGACCTGATGCGGTTCACCGGCCTGTCCAGCGGGACGCTCTATCCGGTGCTGCACCGCCTCCAGGCGGCCGGCTGGCTCGTCGCCGACTGGGAGGACGTCGACCCGGTCGCCGCCGGCCGCCCGGCCCGCCGCTACTACCGGCTGACCGGCGAGGGCATCCGGTCGGCCCGGCTGGCACTGGCCGAGCTGCGTGCCCTCGTACCCGTTGAGCGTGCCGGCGCGGAACCGGCCGGGGCACCCGCGTGGTGACCCGGCGGGTGGCCGCCTTGCTGCTGCGGGTCGCGGTGCGCCGCTGGCCGGCGGAGCTGCGTGCCGGCCTGGCCCGGGAGTGGGCCGCCGAGCTGCACGAGCTGGCCCGGACCGGCCGGCGGTGGGGGATGCTCCGGTTCGCCGCGAGCCTGGCCGCCAGCCGGGCCGCCCCGCCACTGACCGGCCGGGCCGGGACGCGGCGGCTGGGGCGTACCGCGGTGGTGTTGCTGCTCGCGCCGCCGGCCTGCGTCGCCGTTCTCGTGCTGGCGGGCGCGGTGATGGGCCTGACCCACGGGTGGCTGGAGATGCGCGTGCCGTGGGCCGCCGCCGCGCAGTTGCCGACCTGGTCGGCGCTCACCGCGCTGCTCGGCGTGGCGCTCGCGCTCGTCGTCGGCCGGGCCGCGCGCCGGACCGTACGCGTGGGGGCGCTGCCCACCGCGCTCGGCGTGGTGCTGCCGATCGCCGCGACGGTGACCGCCACGCTGGCGCTGCTCGCCGCCCGGGGCGAGAGCCGCGTCCGGGAGAGCGTGCCCGGGCTGCTGCTCTGGCTGGCGCTGCTGGTCCCGGCGCTCTGGGCCGCCGGGGCGCTGGCGCGCCGGGGCCGGGTCCGGGCCGCGTGGTCGGCCGGGCTGCTCGGCGCGCTGGTGGCGGCCGACGCGGCGGTGGTGCTCGCGGTGGTCACCTCGATCCCGGCCACCGCACCCGTGGCGGACGGCCTGCCGCCGGACTCGGTGGACCGGATCTCCGCGCCGCTCTGGCTGCTCACCTGCTGGACCGACTCGTCGTTCGGGCTGCCCCGGCCGACCGGGTGGGAACGGTTCCTCATCACCGACCGGGTGCTCGTCGAGCCGATGTTCCACCTGGCCTGCACGCCCTACGCCCTGACGTACGCGATCGCGGCGGCCCGTCCGGCGCCTGCCGCCGTACCCGGTCCGGCGCCCGTACCGGCCCCCGCCTGACCGTCAGGCGTTCCAGCTCAGCGCCCGGCCGGCCCGCTCGTAGTGCCCGGCCAGCTCGGCGTCGATCCGCGCGGCCCGTTCCTCGGTGAGCGTCACCGCCGGGTCCTGCCAGGGCCGCGCGCCGAGCATCCGGTGCCGCAGGCCGGTCGGCGGGTGGGTGGCGAACAGTGAGGTGTCCTCCCGGACGGTGAGCTGGCGTTCCAGCGACAGCCGCCCGGCCGCCGCGTCCAGCGCGCGTCCCGTCTCCACCCGCCAGGTGTCCGGCCCGTGGCCGCCGCGAACCGCGTTGCGCACCGCCGTGGCCACCGAGTCGGTCCGCAGCAGCGTGTCCAGCAGCCGGGTCGCGCCCGCCGTGCCGCCGGCGCGGGCGGCCATCTCGTCGGCCAGGTACTCGGCCCGCTGGCTCTCCCGCAGCGCGGTGGCGACGAGCACCACGTGCCCGGCGAACAGGAGCCGCGACAGCGTCCAGGACGCCAGGTGCCCGAGCCACTCGCCGACCATCACCAGCAGCCCGCCGCCGTCCGACCCGCCCCGGGGCCGGAACAGGTCGGCGGCGTTGCCGAGCATGGTCAGCGCCGGCTGGGTCACCGGCCCCCGGCGTACGTCGCCGTTGACGAAGTGGCCCAGCTCGTGGCCCAGCAACGCGACCCGCGCCGGTCCGTCCAGGGCACCCCACAGCGGCAGCCCGAGACCGAGCACGCGCCGCCGGCGCAGTCCCACCGACGTCGCGTACGCGTTGATGTCGCCGTCGACGCCGATCACGTGCGGCATCGGCGCGCCCACCGCTGCGGCCACCTCCCGGACCAGGGCGTGCAGCTGCGGCGCCTCCCGCTCGGTCAGCACGTCCAGGTCCCGGTCGAGCCGGCCGAAACGCGGCCGCAGCGCCACCGCGAGCGCGAGGAGCGCCACGCCGCCGACCACCGCGAGGTTCGGGAATGGGTACGCGAACAGCAGCCACACCCCGGCCACGGCGAGTCCCGCCACGCCGAGCAGGAGCAGTACCGAGATGCCGGCGACGAGGACGCCGGTGAACCCCGGCCCGGTCGACTCCAGCGACCGGCCGAGCAGGGTGGCGTACTGCTGGCGGGTGAGGCGCGCGGCGAGCCGGTGGGTCCGCCGGTCGACCCATGTCCAGCCGAACTCCGGCGGCTGGCGGCGCGCGTCGTAGGTGTCGAGGTTCCAGTCGCAGCCGGCACACCAGGGCAACGCCCCGTCCAGCGACACCGGCGTCGCGCCGCATCGCGGACAGGCCCCCGTGCCCGTCGTCGTGGTGATCACGAGCGCCGATCCTGTCCGGTTCCCACCCGCGCCGGTACCGGCCGTTCGGACGAGTGCGGGCATCTCCGGGTCTTCCGCCGTTCCCCGCCGCAACCGCCCCGACCAGGTCTAATGTGGAGAAGGACGTGACTATTTGTGCCGTTCCGGTGGCGGCCGGGCGGTTCCCGGTGCACAGTGATCGCATGAGCGACGACGGAAGTGGTGGGCACTACTACTGGTGCACGCGACACCACCGGGTCGAGACCGATGCCGACGTGTGCCCCGCCAAGCACGTTCTCGGACCGTACGCCTCAGCCGCCGACGCGGACAACGCCCTGCAGACGGTGCGGGAGCGGAACGACGCGTGGGACGCCGAGGACGCCCGTTGGGCCGGGGAGGGCCGCTAGACGGCGCGGGAGGGCCCGCGTCGAGGTGATCCGTGCTCCCGCGAGGGCGGGAGCACGTCCCCAGGAAAGGGAACCGAGATGGCCGAAGCACAGCAGGCCACCCGCCCGGCCGCGAAACGGACGACCGCGAAGAGGACCGCCGCGGGCAGGACGACGACGGTCACCAAGGCGTCGCCGAACGCCTCGGGCGCCGGCGCCGGACGGACACCGGCGAAGAAGGCGGCGGCCAAGAAGGCAGCCGCCAGGAAGGTCGTGTCGGCGGCCCGCAAGGCGCCGGCCACCAAGGCCACCACCAGCAGGACGACGGCGAAGAAGACCGCTGCCCGTACGGCACCGGCCGGCCGGGCCGCCGCCAAGAGCGCGCCGGCCAAGAAGACCACGGCGAAGAAGACGACCGCGAAGAAGACCACGGCGGCCAAGAAGACGGCGGCGGCGAAGAAGACCACAGCGGCCCGGAAGACCACGACGGCCCGGACCACCGCCACCGCGAAGAAGGCGCCGGCCCGCAAGACGACGGCGGCGAAGAAGACGACGGCGGCCAAGAAGGCGCCGGCGAAGAAGACCACCGCCTCGACGCGTCCCACGGCGCGCAAGGCGGCGGCGAAGAAGGCGCCCGCGCGCAAGACCACGACCGCGCGCAAGACCACCACCACGGCGAAGAAGACCACCGCCGCGAAGAAGGCGCCGGCCCGCAAGAGCACCGCCGCGAAGAGCACCACCGCACGCAAGGCGCCGGCCCGCCGCGCCTGACGCCGCGGACACCGCTCCCTCCCGGGGAGCGGAACGTGCGGGGCGCTGTCAGGATTGACCGCGTGGTGATCCGACGCGTACTGGCGCCCCGTATCGACTTCGGCGCGCTGCGCCGCGAGCTGGGACTGCCCGAGAGCTTCCCGGCCGCGGCGCAGCGCGAGGCCGACGCGGCCGCCGCCGCGCCGCCACCGGCGGTCGCCGACCGGACCGACATCCCGTTCGTCACCGTCGACCCGGCGACCTCGCGCGACCTCGACCAGGCCATGCACCTCACCCGGCGTCCCGGCGGCGGCTACCGCGTCCGGTACGCGATCGCGGACGTGCTGACCCACGTACGCCTCGGCGGTGACCTGGAGGCCGAGACGTGGCGCCGGGGGCAGACGGTCTACCTGCCCGACGGCAACGTGCCGCTGCACCCGCACACGCTCAGCGAGGGAGCGGCCAGCCTGCTGCCCGACGCCGACCGGGCCGCCGTGCTCTGGACCGTCGACCTGGACGCCGACGGCGGCACCGTCGCCGTCACGCTGGAACGGGCGCTGGTGCGCAGCCGGGCCAAGCTCGACTACGGCGGCGTGCAGCGCGACGCCGACGCCGGCCGGCTGCCCGAGCCGATCGCCCTGCTGCCCGAGATCGGGGCGCTGCTCACCGCGCGCGGCCTGAGCCGGGGCGCGATCAACCTGCCGCTGCCCGAGCAGGACGTCGAACCCGACGGCGACGGCTGGCGGCTGGTGCTGCGCGGCCCCGGCCCGATGGAGGAGCACAACGCGCAGATCTCGCTGCTGACCGGCATGGCCGCGGCCGACATCATGCTGGCCGGCCGGATCGGGCTGCTGCGCACCATGCCCCGCCCCCGCCCGGAGGCGGTCGAGCGGCTGCGGCTCGCCGCCGGCCCGCTCGGCGTGCCCTGGCCGGACGGCACACCGGTGGGCCAGGTGCTCGACGGCCTTGACACCTCCCAGCCCCGGGTGGCCGCCTTCGTCGACCAGGCCGCCGAGCTGATGCGCGGCGCCGCGTACACCGCCTTCGACGGGGAACTGCCCGAGCAGCCCGGGCACGGTGGGGTGGCGGCCGCGTACGCGCACGTCACGGCGCCGCTGCGACGGCTGGCCGACCGCTACGCCACCGAGGTCTGCCTGGCGCTGCACGAGGGGCGCGAGGTGCCCGAGCAGGTCCGGGCCGCGCTGCCGAAGCTGCCCGAGGTGATGGCCGCGACCGACCGCACGGCGGGCGCCGCCACCCGGGGCGCTGTGGAACTGGCCGAGGCGGTGCTGCTCGCACACCGGGTGGGGGAGACGTTCGAGGCGGCGGTGCTCGACGTGGACGAACCGCGCCCGGCGGGCAACGGCCGCCCCGGCCGCCCGCCCGGCGGCACCATCGCGCTCGACGAGCCGCCGGTGCGTGCCCGCTGCACCGGCGAGCTGCCGCTGGGCGAACGCGTCCGGGTACGCCTCACCGCCGCCGACCCGGCCCAGCGCCGGGTCACCTTCGAACGGGCGTGACCAGCGCGGCCATTGTCACAGCATCGGGATGCACCGCACGTGCCCCCGCTTTGCGAGGATGAGCCCATGGCTTACGACGCGACCACGCTGCCCGACGTCTCCGGGCTGACCGTCGGCATCATCGGTGGCACCGGCGACCAGGGACGGGGTCTCGCCTACCGGTTCGCCCGGGCCGGGCAGACCGTGCTGATCGGCTCCCGCACCGCGGAGCGGGCCACCCAGGCCGCCGCCGAGATCGCCGCCCTGCCGCACGTACCGGAGGGTGCCGTCGTCTCCGGCGGCGACAACGAGGACGTCGCCCGGCGCAGCGACGTGGTGATCGTGGCGGTGCCGTGGGACGGGCACGCGGCCACCGTCGCCGCACTCGCCGGACCGCTGGCCGGCAAGATCGTGGTGGACTGCGTCAACCCGCTCGGCTTCGACAAGCAGGGGCCGTACGCGCTCGACGTCGCCGAGGGCAGCGCCGTGCAGCAGGCCGCCGCGCTGCTGCCCGAGTCCCGGGTGTGTGCCGCGTTCAACCACGTCAGCGCGCCGCTGCTGGCCGACCCGGAGATCGACCGGATCGACCTGGACGTGCTGATCTGCACCGAGGACCGGGAACTCGTGGGCGTGGTCGGCGCGCTGGCCGCGCGGATCCCCGGCATGCGGGGCATCTACGCCGGACGGCTGCGCAACGCCCACCAGATCGAGGCGTTCACCGCCAACCTGATCGCGATCAACAAGCGCTACAAGGCGCACGCCGGCATCCGCGTCACCGACCTCTGACCGGCGCGGCGGGAGCCGGCCGTCGCCGGCTCCCGCCGTACCGACCTCAGAACGTGTGCTCGGCCGCCGGGAACTCGCCGCCGCGCACCTCGTCGGCGAACCGGCGGGTGGCGTCGGTGAGCGCGCCCGCCAGGTCGGCGTAGCGCTTCACGAAGCGCGGCGCCCGGCCGGTCCGCAGCCCGGCCATGTCCTGCCAGACCAGCACCTGCCCGTCGGTGTCCGGGCCGGCCCCGATCCCGACGGTGGGGATGGGCAGCTCGGCCGTGACCCGCTTGGCCACCTCACCCGGCACCATCTCCAGCACCACCGCGAACGCGCCCGCCTCGGCCACCGCCCGCGCGTCGGCGAGCACCTCCTCGGCCGCCTCGCCCCGGCCCTGCACCCGGTAGCCGCCGAGCGTGTGCTCGCTCTGCGGGGTGAAGCCGATGTGCGCCATCACCGGGATGCCGGCGCCGGTGATCGCCTCGATCTGGGCGGCACAGCGCCGCCCGCCCTCCAGCTTCACCGCGTGGCAGCCGCCCTCCTTCATGAACCGCACCGCGGTGCGCAGCGCCTGCGCCGGCCCCTCCTCGTACGAGCCGAACGGCAGGTCACCGACGATCAGCGAGTGCTTCGTGGCGCGGACCACGGCACGCACCAGCGGCAGCAGTTCCTCGGCGGTCACCGGCAGCGTGGTCTCGTAGCCGAAGACGTTGTTCGCCGCCGAGTCGCCGACCAGCAGCACCGGGATCCCCGCCTGGTCGAAGATCGAGGCCGTGTACTGGTCGTACGACGTCAGCATCGCCCACCGCTCGCCGCGCTCCTTGGCGGCGATCAGGTCGCGGGTGCGTACCCGCCGGGTGGCCGGCCCGCCGTAGAGGGCGGTCACCTCGGCCGGGGTGGACTCCACCATGACAATCTCCTTCCTCGAGGCCGCGCACGCGGTCCCCGGGTTCCCCGCGATCGTCGCACCGGGCGGCGGGCCGCGGGCAGGTCGGAGTGGAGGATGTCACTCCCCGGCCGGGGGAGCGGTCAGCCGTCCTCGCGCCACCGGTTGGTGATCGGCAGCCGCCGGTCCCGCCCGAACGCCTTCATGGAGATCTTGGTGCCGGGCGCCGACTGCCGTCGCTTGTACTCGGCGGTATCCACCATCCGCAGCACCTTGTCCACCACCGCCGGGTCGTGGCCGGACTCGACCAGGCCGTCGCGGCCCAGGTCGCCGTCGACGTAGCCGATCAGGATCGGGTCGAGCACGTCGTAGTCGGGCAGTGTGTCGCTGTCGAGCTGGCCGGGGCTCAGCTCGGCCGACGGCGGCTTGCCGATCGAGTTCTCCGGGATCGGCGGGGTCTGCCCGCGCCGTACCGCGTCGGCGTTGCGCCACTTCGCCAGCCGCCACACGAGCGTCTTCCAGACGTCCTTGACCGGGTTGTAGCCGCCCACCGAGTCGCCGTAGAGCGTCGAGTAACCCACCGCCAGCTCGCTCTTGTTGCCGGTGGTGAGCACCAGGTGGCCCTCCTGGTTCGACAGCGCCATGAGGATCACGCCGCGTACCCGGGCCTGGAGGTTCTCCACCGCCACCCCGGACAGCGACATGTTCGCCAGGAACGTGTCCACCATCGGCTGGATCGGCTCGACCCGGTAGTCCAGGCCGGTCCGCTTCGCCAGGTCCTCGGCGTCGGTGCGGGAGTGCTCGGAGGAGTGCTGGCTGGGCATCGAGACGCCGACGACCCGGTCCGGGCCGACCGCGTCCACCGCGATGGCCGCCGCCACCGCCGAGTCGATGCCGCCGGACAGGCCGAGCACCACCGAGGGGAAGCGGTTCTTGTCGATGTAGTCGCGCAGGCCCAGCACCAGCGCGTGCCACACCTCGGCCTCGTCGGCGACCGGCTCGATGATCCCGCCGTCGGCCGCCGGGCCGGGCGGTGCGGCCGGGATCGCCGGGATCTCGTGGCGGACCACGCGCATCCCGTCGGTCAGCGCGCCGGCCTCGCCCGGCGCCCCGGTCGCCGCCGGCAGCTCCAGGTCGTGCACCAGCAGGTGCTCGACGAACTGCGGCGCCCGGGTCAGCAGCGTGCCGTCCGCGGCGACGATCATCGAGTCGCCGTCGTAGACCAGCTCGTCCTGGCCGCCGACCATGTTCACGTACGCGATGGCGGCCCCGGCCTCGGCGGCGCGCCGGCGCACCAGCGGCAGCCGCACGTCGTCCTTGTTCAGCTCGTACGGCGAGCCGTTGATGCTCAGCACCAGCCCGACGCCGGCCTCCCGGGCCACCGCGAACGGGCCGCCGGCCTGCCACAGGTCCTCGCAGATGGTCAGCGCCACGTCCACCCCGCCGACGCGCACCACTGTCAGCGTGTCGCCGGCGACGAAGTAGCGGTCCTCGTCGAAGACGCCGTAGTTGGGCAGGTGGTGCTTGAAGTAGGTGGCCACCACCTCGCCCCGGTGCAGCACCGCCGCCGCGTTGCGGGCGCCCCGGCCCGGCTGGGCGTCGGAGCTGACCTGCGGAGGGCCGTCCGCGTCCAGGTAGCCGACCAGCACCGGCAGGTCACCGAGGCCGTCGGCGGCCAGGTCGGCGGCGAGCCGGTGCAGCGCGGCGCGGGACGCGGCCACGAACGAGCGGCGGAACACCAGGTCCTCGACCGGGTAACCGGTGAGCATCAGCTCGGGGAACAGGACGAGCTGGGCGCCGGCGTCGGCGGCCCGACGGCTCCACGCGCGGACCAGGCCGGCGTTGCCGGCGAGGTCGCCTACCGTCGGGTTGACCTGGCACAGGGCGAGACGCAGGGTGGGCATGTCCCCATCTTCCCCCAGGCGTCCCGGCCGAATCCGACCGGTTGCGGCAGACGGGTACCGCGGCCCCGCGTGTCCCAGCCCGGTGGACACGGCGGGACGGCCGGCCGGGGAGGGCGTAACGTCGGCGTAACGAGCCCGGTGGAGACTGGGCGGTCAGGCCGGGCCGGCCCGACCGGTGCGGACGTACGTGTCACGAGGGGTGGAAGTGGACCGTCAGCAGGAGTTCGTCCTCCGTACGCTGGAAGAGCGGGACATCCGTTTCGTCCGGCTGTGGTTCACCGATGTGCTCGGCACGCTCAAGAGCGTCTCGGTGGCCCCCGCGGAACTGGAGGCGGCCTTCGACGAGGGCATCGGTTTCGACGGCTCCGCGATCGAGGGCTTCGCCCGGGTCTTCGAGTCGGACATGGTCGCCATGCCGGACCCGACCACGTTCCAGGTCTTCCCGTTCGAGGGCGGCGTCAGCGGCGAGAGCGCCCGGATGTTCTGCGACATCTCGCTGCCCGACGGCAGCCCGTCCTGGGCCGACCCGCGGCACGTGCTGCGCCGGATGCTCTCCCGGGCCGCCGACAAGGGCTTCACCTTCTACACCCACCCGGAGATCGAGTTCTTCCTGCTGGAGAACGGCCCGCAGGACGGCTCGGTGCCGATCCCGGTGGACACCGGCGGCTACTTCGAGCACACCACGCACGCCGTGGCGCGGGACTTCCGCCGCCAGGCCGTGCTGGCGCTGGAGCGGATCGGCATCTCGGTGGAGTACAGCCACCACGAGGTCGCCCCCGGCCAGCAGGAGATCGACCTGCGCTACGCCGACGCGCTCACCACCGCCGACAACATCATGACGTTCCGGCACGTGGTGAAGGAGGTCGCGCTCTCCACCGGTGTGCAGGCCAGCTTCATGCCGAAGCCGTTCACCGACCAGCCCGGCAACGGCATGCACACCCACCTGTCGCTGTTCGAGGGGGAGCGCAACGCGTTCCACGACGCCGGCGACCCGATGAAGCTCTCCAAGGTCGCGAAGTCGTTCATCGCCGGGCTGCTCACCCACGCCCGCGAGTACACCGCCGTCACCAACCAGTGGGTCAACTCGTACAAGCGGCTGTTCCCGCAGGCGCTGCCGGACCGGATCACCGAGAGCCCGGCGTACGTCTGCTGGGGTCACCTGAACCGGTCCGCGCTGGTCCGGGTGCCCGCGTACGGCAAGCCGAACTCGGCCCGGGTCGAGGTCCGCTCGCTGGACTCCGCGACCAACCCCTACCTGGCGTTCGCGGTGATGCTCGGCGCCGGCCTCAAGGGCATCGAGGAGGGCTACGAGCTGCCCCCGGGCGCCGAGGACGACGTCTGGTCGTTGAGCAGCGCCGAGCGCCGCGCCATGGGGTACGAGGCGCTGCCGGAGAACCTGGCCGAGGCGATCGACGTGATGGCGGGCTCCGAGCTGGTCGCCGAGGTGCTCGGCGAGCACGTCTTCGACTTCTTCCTGCGCAACAAGCGCTCCGAGTGGGAGCAGTACCGCCGCGAGGTCACCCCGTACGAGCGGCAGCGTTACCTGTCGCTCTAGATCACGCTGGCGCGGTGCCGCTATCGTCTGCGGCACCGCCCCGGCACCTCCGCCGGGCGGCGTGAGCCGGGGAGGCGTTGGTGCTGGGAGATCTGCTCGACGGGGCGTGGCAGAGCATCGTGTTCGGGATCGTCGGGGTGGCGCTGATGGCCGCCGGATTCCTGCTCGTCGACCTGCTCACCCCGGGCAGGCTGCGGGAGCTGATCTGGGTACGCCGCAACGGCAACGCCGCGCTGCTGCTCGCCGCCAACCAGCTCGGCATCGCCGGCATCGTCTTCACCGCCGTGCTGACCAGCTACAGCTCGTTCACCAAGGGACTCGCGTCCACTGTGGTGTTCGGGCTGGTCGGCCTGCTGGTGATGGCGCTGGCGTTCCTGGTGCTGGACCTGCTCACCCCGGGCAAGCTGGGCGACGTCATCGCCGCCGACGAGCCGCACCCGGCGGCCCGGGTCAGCGCCGCCACCCACTTCGGCGCCGCGCTGATCGTCTGCGCCTGCATCGCCTGAGTGGTGTCGTACCCCCGGGTTAGCGTCCGGGGGTGAACCGCACCGACCGTCTCTACGCCCTGGTCGAGGAACTGCGGGCGGTGTCGCCGCGCCCGCGCAGCGCGAGCTGGCTGGCCCGCCGCTTCGAGGTGAGCACCCGCACCGTCGAGCGTGACATCTCCGCGTTGCAGGGCGCCGGGGTGCCGATCTGGGCCGAGCCGGGCCGCACCGGCGGCTACGTGGTCGACCGGGCGCGCACGTTGCCGCCGGTCAACCTGACCCCGGCCGAGGCGGTGGCGATGGCCGTCGCGCTGCACCGGCTCGGCGGCTCCCCGTTCGCCCCGGCGGCCGGCGCCGCGCTGCGCAAGCTGGTCGCGGTGATGCCGCCCGCAGCCGTTGCCGAGGCGCACCGGCTCGCCGGCCGGGTGCACCTGGTCGGCGACGGGCCGGGCACGCCCGTCCCGGCCGCCGTCGCCGACGCGGTCGCCGCCGGGCGGGTGCTGCGCCTGCGGTACGCCGACCGCGGCGGCGCCGATTCGGCGCGCGACGTGGAGCCGCTTGCCTACCTGGGCAACTCGGTGCACTGGTACCTGGTCGCCTGGTGCCGCCTGCGCGACGGCCTGCGCTGTTTCCGCACCGACCGGATCACCTCGGTGCACCCGCTGGCCGAGCCGGTGACCCGGGAGCTGCGTCCCGGTGACCTCGACGTGCCGGTCGACCGGGTGCGCCCGCTCAGCCTGGTCTGATCCGGGTGGAAACACCGACAGGACGCTGTCGTGGCCCGGTACAAGGCTGAATCCTGACGACGCCGGCCGACCGCCGGCGCGAATCCCAGGAGGAAGCATGTCCAGTACGCCAGTGGCCTGGTTCGAGATCGGCTCCGACCGCCCCGACGAGGTGCAGCGGTTCTACTCCGAGATGTTCGGCTGGAGCTTCGAGCAGGGCGGCCCGGGTGGGTCGTACCGGCAGACGGCGGCCGGCGGTGAGCGGGGGATCGGCGGCGCGATCCGGGACACCGACGACGGCAACTACGCGACCTTCTACGCCCAGGTGGACGACGTGGCGGAGACCTGCCGCCGGGCCGAGAAGGCCGGTGGCACCGTACTGACGGCGCCGGTGACCACGCCGGCCGGCCTGGTGCGTGCCATGCTGCGTGACCCCTCGGGCAACCTGTTCGGGGTCTTCAGCCCGCCCGCCGAGGGCTGACAGCGCGGCCCGGGTGCGGTTGTCGCCCTCAACCGCACCCGGCCGCACGGATGAGAGCTAGCCAGTGCAGCAGGAGACGGCGTAGACCAGCACGGAGACGAAGATCCACCCCATGTCGGCGGCGTGGTCGCGGTCCCCAGATCGCGGGATGGCGCGCGGCAGGTGTGGCGCGCCGGCTGCCGTCGGACGGGGCCATGCCGGCCAGTACTTCCTGTTGGCGGCCTTGAGCAGCAGATACAGCACGGTGAAGACCAGCCACCCGTACTGGAGTGCGGTGTCGGCGCGCTGCCGCGCGGGGAGCGCGAACACGGCGAGCCCGACGGAGACGGCGGTGGCGAGAGCCGCTGCCCGTGCAGTCCACCGGTGGCGGACGAACAGGGCCAGCACCAGCAGCGGAACGAGCAGAACGACGACGTCGGCCACCCGTGTGCCCGAGCCGCCGAGCCGGAGGTCGTCGCCCGCCTCGCCGAACCGGTTCAGAAAGCCGTCCGGCCGGAGACCGGCGAGGACGGTCACCAGGCCGGCCGCCGCGATCAGCGTCTTCACCTGGAGCAGACGGCGGCGCGTACGGCGTTCGTCGTCGGGGTGGCGGTAGCCGCCGGGGCCGTGACGCCGCCGCCGGGCCAGCTCGTCGACGCTGGCGACGACGACCACGAACACCTGGACGTACAGGAAGCCCCACAGTGAGGCGATCCAGCCGTACCCGCCGCCCCATCTGCTGCCGGCGTAGGTGATCCCGAACGCGGTACTGGCAGCCACCAGGGACACGAAGCCCAGTGGCCACGCCACCGGCGGTACACCGGCGATGCCGCGGATGCCGACGATCAGCAGCAACAGCAGCGGGGGCAGGACGAGAGGAGCAACTGACGACCACTGCACGCCCAGCGACGTCGAACCGTCGGACTCCCACCGGTTCAGCCAGATGAAGGCGGCTGTCGCGGCCAGCCATCCGAGCGTCGCGATCGCCAGCGAGAACCAGGGCGCGCGTTGCCGGAGCAGATCGAAGGCGCGCTCGATGCTGCTGAAGAACAGGTCCACGTGGTGCCCGCCGCTCGTCTACTCCTTGTGAGTAACCGAGCACAGTGAAGCAGCGGCAGGCAACATGCCGTCGCCGTACCGCGACGGGAACGGCGCGGTGGCGGTGCCCGTCCGGGCACCGCCACCGGGGGTGGCCCCGCTCAGCTCCGGCCAGGAGGAGGGAACGGCCGGTGAGGGGCGGCGGGGCCACCACGTCACTTGCCGCCCTGGCCCTCCTGCTCGGCCTCGGCGCCCTTGTCGGCCTTGTCGCCGCCCTTGCCGTGGTGGCCGGGCCGGCCGTCGTGGCCGCCCTTGCCCGGGCCCGGGAACACGCCGGCCTCGGCGGCCTTGAGCACCGCGTCGGCCTGCTCCTGGGTGAGCTTGCCGTCGGTGACGGCCTGGTCCAGCCGCTCCTTCAGCGCGGCCTGCCGGTCCTCGGCCGACGGCCGCTCCGGCCGCTCCGGGCGGTCGCCCTGCCGCTGCTCGTGCAGCTTCTCCAGCGCCGCGGTCACCTTGTCGGTCGGGACGCCCAGCTCCTTCGCGAGCGCCTCGGCGAACTCGGCCTGCCGGTCGGCGTGCTTCTGGCGGCGGTCGTCACCCTGGTCGGTGCTGCTGCTGGCGCTCGAAGACGGGTTCGGGCTCTTGTCGTCGGCGAGCGCCACCGTCGGGGCGGCGATCCCGACGCCGAGCACACCGGCGGCGGCCAGGCCGACCAGCAGGTGCTTCTTCGACATCGTGCGGATCATGCGATTCTCCTGTTCGGTGGTGGTGCGATGACGTCACCGACAGTGGTCGCCGGAACTGAGGGCAACCCGTGGCGAACCTGTCAGCGAGCTGGCAATCCCGCCCGGAAGGCCCGTTTTATTCGCGTTGCCGGCACGCCGGAGCGTCCGCAAGGCTGGGTGAAACCCGACGAAAGGCCACTCGATGACACAGCCCGCCATCCGCGAGATCCCGCTCACCGGGCCGGGCTCCGGGCCGTACTCGATCACGGTCGGGCGCGACGGGGCGCTCTGGCTGACGCTGGCCGGCTCCGGCGGCGTCGCCCGGCTCGGCCTCGACGGCGAGGTGCGGACCTACCGCGACGACCCGCCCGGCAGCCGTCCGCTGATCATCGCCGGCGGCCCCGACGGCGCGCTCTGGTACACCCGCTCGGGCGACGACCGCCTCGGCCGGATCACCGTCGACGGCGAGACCAGCTCCGTGGCGTTGCCGCCCGGCTGCGGCCCGTGCGGGCTGGCGGTGGGTGCGGACGGCGCGCTCTGGTACGCCGGCATGAACGACGACACGGTCGGCCGGGTGGGCGTCGACGGGGAGGTCACGTCCTTCCCGCTGCCGGTCGAGAAGGGCTTCCCGTCGATGATCGCCGCCGGGCCGGACGACGCGCTCTGGCTCACGCTCAACCAGGCGAACGCGATCGCCCGGGTCGGCCTGGACGGGTCGGTGACGGTGCATCCGCTGCCCACCGAGGCGGCCGGACCGGTCGGCATCACCCGGGGCGGCGACGGCGCGCTCTGGTTCGTCGAGATCGTCGCCGGGCAGATCGGCCGGATCACGCCGGACGGGCGGATCGACGAGATCCCGTTGCCGGACCGGGAGGCCCGCCCGCACGCGATCGTCGCTGATCCGGCCGGCGGCTGCTGGTTCACCGAGTGGGGCGCCAACCGCATCGGCCACGTCGACCCCGACGGCTACGTCACCGCCCACGACCTGCCGACCCCGGCGTCCGAACCCCACGGCCTCACGGTCACCCCCGACGGCGCGGTCTGGGCAGCCCTGGAGATCGGCGCGGTAGCCCACCTGACCCCGCCCGCGCCGCACTGATCC
>NZ_RCVK01000226.1:0-32074 GCF_003667485.1 Micromonospora sp. BL1 | reverse complement strand
CTACCTGCGGTTCACCGGCGGCGGGGTGCCGCTGAGGCTGGAGGTGAACCACCAGTGGTCGATGTTGAACAGCGAGCCGCTGCCGCCGGTGAACCGCAGGTAGAGGTCGTGGGTGCCGGTGGCACCGCTGACCGGGCAGCTCGGGTTGGTCCAGGTCTGCCAGCCGCCGGTGGGGGTCACCTGGCAGGTGCCCACCAGTGGGCCGGTCACGCTGTCCAGGCGCAGCTCGATGGACCCCCCGCTACCGGCCGAGGCCACCATGGCGGTGAACTTGGTCGCGCCGGCGCCGAAGGCCACGCCCTTGACCTTGATGTAGTCGCCGTTGTCGATGTAACCGACGTTCCTCCCGCCCAGGGAGGACGCCTCGGTCTCGACCCCCTGCCCCCAGGCCATCGTCTCGGCCTCCTGCCGGGCGTACGGGTCCAGGGTGCCGACCTGCGGGGCGCCGGTGGTGGTCATGTTGATCGTGGGGATCGAGCCGTCCGCGCCGTAGGAGAACTTCTCCACCGCCACCGACCTGGTGAAACCGCCGCCGCCGGGCAGCGCGCCGTTGTGGTAGAAGAAGTACGAGTTGCCCTTGAAGTCGATGATCCCCGGGTGGTTGGTGAAGCTGCTGCCCTGGGTCGGCATGATCGTCCCGCGGTACGTCCAGGGGCCCAGCGGCCCGGGCGCGGTCGAGTAGGCGACGAACTCGGAGCAGCACCTGGCCGCGAACGCCATGTAGTAGAGGCCGTTGCGCTTGTACACCCACGGGCCCTCCTCGTAGAGGGTGGGCCGGTTCGCGTCCCCGGTCCGCGCCCCGAAGCCCGCAGTGGTCAGCGGGATCTGGGTGGGACTGCCCGAGTACGAGATCATGTCCGCGTTCAGCTTCACGTACCACAGGCGCGGGTTGCCCCAGTACAGGTACGCCTGGCCGTCGTCGTCGATGAACACGGTGGGGTCGATCTCGCCGTTGCTCACCAGCGGACGCCCGATGGCGTCGCGGAACGGACCGGTGGGGCTGTCCGCCACCGCCACCCCGATGCCCATCTGGCCGGTGGCCCGCACGACCATCGGCACGTACCAGTAGAACTTGCCGTTGCGGTGGACCGCCTGGCCGGCCCACGCGTCCTGCTTGGCCCAGCTGAACGTGGCGAGGCTGAGCGGCGATCCGTGGTCGGTCCAGTTGACCATGTCGTCGGACGAGAAGACCCGCCACTCCTTCATGGTGAACCAGGTCGAGTTGTCCTCGTCGTGGCCGGTGTACAGGTAGACCCGGTTGTTGTACACGAGCGGGGCCGGGTCGGCCGTGTAGATGGTCTGCACGATCGGGTTGTCCGCCTGGGCGGCGGTCGGGTTCAGCCCTCCGGCGATGGCCGGAGCCAGCCCCAGCAGGGCGAGCATGGTCACCGCCAGAGCGAGCCATCGTCTGGTCCGGCGGTCGGTTCTCCATAGCGTTGACGTCACAGGTCATCTCCCGGGGTAGGCCGCGCCGTGGCGGAGGGGTGTGGTCGGCGAAGGTCGGGCCGTCACGCCCGGCTCCACTTCTGGCTGTTCGCGCCGGTGCAGGCGGACAGGACGACGGAGGTGCCGTTGCCGGTCCCGCCGCCGTTCGGGCTCAGGCACAGTCCGGACTGGACGCCGGTGATCGTGCCGTCGGTGTTGACGTTCCACTGCTGGTTGGCGCCGCCGTTGCAGTCCCAGATGATGACCCGGGTGCCGGACGAGGTGCCCTGGCCCTCGGCGTCGAGGCACTTGCTGCCGTACACCTGGAGTTGCCGGCTCGACGTCGCCGTCCACTGCTGGTTGGTCCCGCCGTTGCACTCCCACAACGTCACCTGCGTGCCGTTGGTCTGGGACTGGTTCGGCACGTCGAGGCACCGGCTGGAGTTGGGGTTGAGCCACGCGCCGCTCGTACCCCCGGGGTTGCCGCCCGGGCCGGCGACCACCGACAGGTTGTCGAACTGGGCGGTCTCACCCTGGCTGGTGCCGAAGCCGACCTGGCCGGTGCCGAACGTGGAGTCGGTGGCCGTGCCGACCGTCGTGCCGTCGATGGTGGCGGTGATGGTGGTGCCGGAGAAGCCGAGCGCGAGGCTGTGCCAGCGGTTGGTGCCGAGCGCCGCGACGTTCCCGCTGCGCAGCGTGGTGAGCTGTCCGACGGTGTTGTTGCGCAGGATGGACCACGCGCCGGAGTCGGTGACCCGGAGGAAGTAGGCGTTGTAGCGGCCGATGGGGTCCAGGTTGGTGCTGCCGACGCGGCCCTGGATCTGGGCGTAGCCGGACTGTTCGAGCAGGACGTCGGCGGAGACCGTGTAGTTGCCCCAGCTCAGGTTGCCGCCGTAGGTGGCCGGGTCGGCGAGGGTCTTCCAGGTGATGGGCGCCTGCGCGGACATCTGGCGCAGGCACATGCCGGACCGGCCGCCGCCGCAGCCGACGATCTCGAACGCGCCCTGCATGTCCTGGAGGTACTTCGGGAGCCGCCCGCTGGCGTAGCTGTCGAAGTCGTCGCGGTACGGCAGGCTCAGCGAGCCCTGCGCCGGGCTGGTCGCGGTGCCCTTGCCCTGCCCGGTGGTGGTGGTGACGGTGTAGAGGTGGCCGGGCTGGACGGTGAGCGAGAACGAACCGCCCGACGGGGTGATGTCCGCGCCGCGGACGAAGAAGTCGTTCGGATTGGTCGAGTTCAGGTTCGTGGACCAGACGTGCACCTGGCCCGTGGACAGCCCGCCGGTGACGTTCATGGTGATCTGCTGGGCCGCTGTGGCGTCCATGGTCTCGACGACAGTGCTGTAGTCGCCGGTGGTGGGTGAGCGCAGCGACACGTAGCTGCCGTTGTTGCGGTTGCCGCCCAGGTAGCCCGAGGAGGAGTCCAGGTAGCGCCAGCCGGGTGCGGTGAACTGCGTGGTGTGCGCGAGCGCCCAGGTGTTCTTGCCGACCGAGTACCAGCCGGACCAGGGCTGGTTGGCCAGGATCAGCCCGACCGTGGACCAGGGCAGGTTCGGGGTGATGGCGGCGATCAGGTCCCAGTTGAGGTAGGCGACCATCCGGCCGTCGATGTAGCCGCGGTTGATGCCGCGCGCGAGCGGCTTGGCGCCGTCGTTGTAGTCCTGCGAGCCGCCCTCGCTGTTCCACAGCGTCTTGCCGGTGGAGGTGGCTGTCGACGAGACGGTGCAGGTGGTCTGCGCGCTGAGGTAGCCGCACGGGTAGTGGCCGCTGAGCACGTCGATGCTGTTGCGCAACGTGGCGTTGCTGGCCACGGCGTTGGCCGGGCCCCAGCTACCGGGGTAGTCGTCCCCGTAGATGATCTTCACGCCGCTGTAGCCGTTGGCGTTCAGCGCCTGACGCAGGCTGATGGTCCAGTTCGCGTCGGTCCGCTTCTCGTTCTGGGCGGCGGTGATGTAGTCCATGGTGAGGTTGTGCTGCCGTGCGCAGCCCAGCCAGTCCACGAAGTAGTTGATCATGTCCTGGGACATGAAGTTGCCGTTGCCGATCCACCCGGGAGCGCCCCAGGGCAGTGCCGCCAGCTTGATGGCGGGGTTGCGGGCCTTGGCCTGCTCCATGATCCACCACTGGTAGCCGCGGTTGCAGTTGAGATCGCCCCGGACGTGCTCGTGGCTCGGCTCCGAGCCGCTGGTGGAGTTGGTGTCGCCGCCCATCTCGACCTTGAGGATCTGCAGTGCGGCGCCGTAACCGGGCTTGAACAGGTAGTCCAGGATCTGCCCGCGCTGCGGCTCCGGATAGTCGATCAGCAGCCGGCTGTTGCCGCCGCCGCCGCTGACCGCGCCGACCCCGTCGAACGTCTGGCCGCCGGAGGCGCCGTTGACGGTGATCGTGGTGGCGGCCTGGGCGGGGCTCGCGGCGAGCGTGAGGCCGCCGCCGGTGGCGGCCAGGGTGAGAGCCAGGGCGGGAATGACGAGACGCGATGGTCCGGATCGGACGGACCGGGGACGGGGGATCACCATGACGGCTCCTCGGGTACGCGCGACCGTCCGGCCGGCGGGGCCGAGTGTCGCGAGTTGTGGGTAACCGTCGGTGTAAACGCTAACAAGAGTTGCGTGACGGTCCCGAGGTGCCGTTGGCGGTGGTCTGCGGGATCGTGAATGTTAGCGCAAACATCGACCAGGGTTAATTAGAGCACATCCCGGCGTCCGACGGGACCTCACGTTGTCCCGGCCGGTGCCGGGCCGAGGGCGGCACGGTGCCACCCCCGGTCCGGCACCCCTGTCCGGGTGCGGCGCCCGGTCAGGGACTGGTGCAGCTGACACCGCTGGGCGCGGTGGCCCCGTTTCCGGTGGCGGTGAACCCGAACGTCGTCGAGCCGTTCGCGCCGACAGTGCCGTTGTAGTCGGCGTTGCGGACCGACACCGAGCCGGTGGTGCCCGTGTTGACGCCGTTCCAGAGGCTGCTGATCGCCTGGCCGGAGGCCAGGGTCAGGCGTACCGTCCAGCCGTTGAGCGTGGTCGCGCCGTTGTTGGCCACCGTGACCTCGGCCTGGAAGCCACCGGGCCAGGTGTTCACGGTCCGGTAGGTCGCCGTGCACGCGCCCGGCTCACCGGTGGGCGGCGGGGTCGTGGGCGGCGCGGTGGTCGGCGGCGCGGTGGTGGGCGGCGGCGTGGTGGACGCGAACTGGCTGAAGAACCGCCAGATCTCCCCCGACGTCCAGGTCCGGGAGTCGTTCGGGCTGGACGACCCGTCGACCGGGCTGGGGGTGTGGTCGCCGTCGAACGCGGCCCACTGCACCGGGTAGCCCTCACGGCAGCCGGAGTACGTGGTGGTGATGTGGGTGAGGCTGCCCCGGCTCGGCTCGCGCGGGCTCTGCGCGGTGCAGCCGTTGTTGCGGACGAACGTGTCGCGCAGCGACCGCCCCATGGAGATGTTCAGCACGCTGTCGTAGATGCCGTGGATGCCGAAGTAGGCGACCGGCTGGGTGCCGCCGTTGCAGCCGCTGAGGTTGGCGCCGGAGATGACGGTGACCGCACGGACGATCGTGGGCCGGGCGCAGGCCACCGCGTAGCTCATCGCCCCGCCGTAGCTCCAGCCGAGCGCGAACCGCTGGCTGGTGTCGACGCAGAGGTCGTTCTCGACCTGCCGGGAGATGTCGTCGAACAGCGTCAGGTCGCGGCCGTTGGTGTTGGCCCAGCCGTTGTCGATGCCCTGCGGCGCGACGAAGATCGTGCTGTTGTTGGACAGCGGCAGCAGGCCGTAGTAGCCGGCCGAGGCGACGTTGTTCGCCGAGCCGTTCAACCAGTGGAACCCGAAGATCAGCCGGTACGGGCGGTTGCGGTCGTAGCCGTCCGGGATGCGCAGGATGTAGCTGCGGTTCTGGCCGCCGCTGGAGATGGTGCGCGTCCCACTGGACAGCGTCGGGGCCTTGCCGCAGCCGGCGGTCGCCGCGAGCGTGCCGTTCGTCGACGCCTGCGCCGTCTCGCCGAGGCCGGCGCTGAGCGCGCCGCCGGCCGCGGCCGCGAGGAGCACGGCTGCGGCGGCGACGGATGAGAGGAGGGATGTTCGTTTCGCCATTGCTGGACTCCTTGCCCTGGGTGGCGGTGCAGGCCGGACCGTCCGTCGATGCCGACGTCGCCTGCGAAGAGGGCGCGGAGCCGCGCGTGCGGCCGGGGCCGAAGTCGTCCGTTGGCCGCCTGCGTCGGCGTGCATCGGCGGAGCGGCCCGGACTGGTCACCGGCCGGCGGGGCGGCGAGGACGGTGCCTCGGGTCGCCTTGCCGGTTGCGGGGGTGACGGGGAGCGTGCCCTTCGCTCCCGTGCCGGAACATAGCAGGTTATCGATAACATCTTCAACCGGCCGGGCCCGGAGGAATGCCGGGTGGGCCGCCGGGTGAGCGCTCACAGGAGCGCGGTGCCGGCGTCGCCGCCTGCTCAGGCGCGGTCGGCCAGGGCCGGCAGGTCGCAGCCGGCGAGGGCGTCCGGCTGGGGTACGCGGGCGAGGTCCGCCTCGGCGAGCCCGAGCCGCCGGTACGCGGTGTGCAGCGCCGCGACCACGGCGCCCAGCGCGCCGGAGAGGTCGCCGAGTTCGGCGCCGTGCACTGTCGCCTCGGCGGCGGGCACGATCTCGTGCAGCCGGCCGCGCAGCCGGACCAGATCGGGTGTGAGCGCGTGGGAGACGCCGCCGCCGAGGACGATCACCTCCGGCTCGTAGGCGACCACCGCCGCGGTGAGGATGACCAGCAGTGCCTGCTCGACGTACTGCCGGACCGGCACCAGGCGCGGGTCGGCCGAGCGGAACACGTCCGCCGCGTTGTCGAACGACAGGCCGAGTTCGCGGGCGCGGGCGAGGATGCCGGACCCGCTGATGATCCGTTCGAGCGGTGCGCCGAGCGGACCGGCGGGCAGGTGGCCGAACTCGCCGACCAGGCCGCTGCGGCCCCGGAACAGCCGGCGGTCGATGGCGACGCCGGCGCCGAGCCCCGCCCCGATGGTGAGCATCACCGCGGTCTGCGCGTCCCGGGCGGCGCCGAAGCGCAGCTCGCCGAGCAGCGCGTAGTTGGAGTCGTTGTCCACCTCGACCGAGGTGTCCAGGTGCTTCTCCAGCAGCCGCAGGAACAGCGGGTCCTCCACCTGCGGCAGGTTCGGGGCGTTGGACACCGCCCGGTCGCCCTGCCGGACGGCGCCGGGCAGGCCCACCGCGACGCAGGCGAGGCGCTCCCGGTCGGCGCCGACGGTCCGGAGGATCAGGTCGGCCAGCCACTGGGCCAGCCGGGGGGCGTCGTAGCCGGCCGGCGTGGGCACGGTCCGGCCGGTCAGCGGCTTGGCGGCGAGGTCGGCGACGACCAGCCGGACGTTCGAGCCGCCGACGTCGACCCCGCAGACCACGCCGCGTCCGGCGGCGATCGCCACCCGGGTCGCCCGCCGGCCCCGGGTGGTGGTCGGCGCGCCGTCGGTCTCGGTCAGCAGCCCCTCGTCGAGCAGTTGTTCCACGATGCGCGACACGGTGGCGGGGGAGAGGTCGGTCTCGTGGCCGATGGCCGTGCGGCTCACCGGACCGTGGGTCAGCACGTGGGCCAGCACCGTGGACCGGTTCGCCGCCCGGGGTGCTCGAGATTCCACGCCCACCTCCGCCGATTTTCTTTCCGCCCGAATGTTAAAGCCGTGCCGCCTCCCGGGCAACCACCCAGGGCGTGTCGTCCGGTGCCAGCGCGTGGCGGACATCGAAGCCCGTCCTCCCGCAGCCTCGCGCGGGCGTGAAAGCCCAGGTCAAGTGCCATGCTGGCGGCTTGGAGCCAGTGGGAGGAATCTCTGACCAGCACTCTTGACGGAGTGTGATTACCGCGATAATACTTTCACCCTGAACGGAAATAGAGGTCGCTGGCCCCCAGGGACGGCGGCGGGTGCCCCCGCACGCGCCGTGCCGGTCGCATCGGACCCCCGTGTCAGTCCGGAATCACCGGTTCCAGACCCCGTTGCTGTGAAGGGAAGAGCAATGATTCTCAGCCGTAGACGTGGTGCCGCCCTCGGCGCGCTCTGCGCCCTGGCGCTCATGGTCGGCGCCTGCTCGAACGAGACCTCCGGGAGCGGCGGCGCGTCGAGCGGCCCGCGTACCGAGCCCAGCCTGTCGTTCGTCGGCCCCGGCGGCGAGACGCCGACCGCCGCCGACCAGCTCTCGCTCACTCCCGAGGAGCGGCAGAAGGTCAAGGACGGCGAGTACTCCGCCGCCTTCGTCTGGCACGAGGGCTCCGCGCTGACCAAGGCCGTGGAGTCCGGCGTCCGCAAGGAGTTCGACCAGCTCGGCATCAAGGTGCTGGCCAGCACCAGCGCCGAGTTCGACGCCGCCCGGCAGGCCAACAACGTGCAGACCGTCCTGGCGCTCAAGCCCGACCTGATCGTCACCATCGCGGTCGACCCGACCGCGGCGGCCGCGGCGTTCAAGCCCGCCGTGGACGCCGGCGTCAAGCTCGTCGTGATGACCACCCCGCCGAAGGGCTACAAGTCCGGCGAGCAGATCGTCGGCATCGTCACCGCCGACCTGACCGCGTTCGGCAAGGCCAACGCGGAGATGCTCGGCAAGGCGCTCGGCGGCAAGGGCAAGATCGGCTACGTCTACCACGACGCCGACTTCTGGTTCACCAACCAGCGGGACAAGGCGTTCAAGGACTGGCTGGGCTACCTCTACCCGGACATCGAGATCGTCGAGGAGGCCGGGTTCTCCGACCCGGCGCGTACCGAGGACATCGCCACCGCGATGCTGACCCGCCACGCCGACCTCAAGGGCGTCTACGTCGCCTGGGCCACCGCCGCCGAGGGCGTGCTCGCCGCGACCCGTCAGCAGGGCCGCACCGACGTCAAGATCGTCACGAACGACCTGGAGGCGAACCTCGCCGCCGACATGGTCAAGGGCGGCAACGTCGCCGGCGTCGTCGCCAACGGCTCGACCCGCCTCGGCGAGAACCTGGGCGTCGTCGCCGCGTACGGCCTGCTCGGCAAGAAGGCCCCGGAGCTGGTCGTCGGATCGCCGATGGCCGCCACCAAGGACAACATCGCCGACGCCTGGCGCGACGACTACGGCCAGGAGCCCCCGGCCGAGGTGCTCGGCAACTGACGCCGGGCCGCGAGGTCCGGGGCCTCCCCGAACGGGCCCCGGACCTCGCCGGACGCGGCCCGGCCCACACCGCCGGGCCCGCGACCACCGCGAGACGAGAGGAAGAAGCACATGGGGTACGTCCAGACAGTCCTCGGGCCGGTGCCTCCCGAGTCGCTCGGCCGGGTGCTGAGCCACGAGCACCTCGGCGCGCTGGTGCCCGGGCCGTGGCTGTCCGGCGGCGCCGGGGACGACCGCGCCGACCTCGCCGCCGACGCGGTGAGCGGCCTGCCGGAGCTGGGCTTCGGCACGGTCGTGGACCTGTCCCCGTACGAGGTGGTCGGTCACGACGTGAGGCTGCTGCGTGAGGTGGCGCTGCGTACCGGCCTGAACGTGGTCGCCGGATCGGCGATCTACCTGGAGCCGTACTCCCCGGGCTGGGCGCTGACCGCGAGCGTCGACGAGATGCGCGAGCGCTTCGTCGCCGACGCCACGATCGGCGTCGGGGACACCGGGATCAAGGTGGGCATCTTCGGCGAGCAGGCCACCGGCCTGAACGAGATCACCCCGCACGAGGAGAAGTGCCTGCGCGCCGCCGCCCGCGCCCACGTCGCCACCGGCCTGGCGGTGAACACCCACACCACCCACGGCACGATGGCGCTGGAGCAGGTCGAGATCCTGCGCGAGGAGAAGGCCGACCTCTCCCGCGTCGTCATCGGCCACCTGGACATCAACCCCGACCCGGACTACCTGCGGGCGGTGCTGGCCACCGGCGTGAACATCGCCTTCGACACGCTCGGCAAGCAGTTCTGGGACTTCGTGCTCGCCCCGCTGCCGGCGGACCCGCCGGAGGGCGAGTTCGCCAAGCGCGCGTACCACCGGCCCGACCGGGCCCGGCTGGACATGCTCGCCGGGCTGGTCCGGGACGGGTACGCCGACCGGATCCTGCTCTCGATGGACCTGACCGGCGCCGAGGCGTACCTGAACCCGGGCACGCACGGCCGCCTCGGGTACTCGTACCTGGGCGCGGAGATCGTGCCGGGTCTGGCCCGGCTCGGTGTGCCGCCGGAGGCGATCGACCAGATGCTGGTGGCCAACCCGGCCCGGCTCCTGACGGTCGGCTGATGGCCGCGCATCCGCGTCCGTCCGGCTACGTCGCCGGCGTCGACCTCGGCGGCACCAAGCTGCGGGCCGCGCTGGCCGACCTGGACGGTCTCGTCGTGGACGAGCAGGTGCAGCCGACCGACCCCCGGGGCGGTACGGCGGTCGCCGCGCAGATCGACGCGCTGCTGCGCCAGCTGGCCGCCCGGACCGGCATCGACTGGTCCGACGTGCGGGCCAGCGCGATCGGCCTGCCCGGCGTACCCGACCCGGCGACCGGCGCCATCGAGCTGTCGCCCAACGTCTCCGACCTGGAGGCCCTCGACGTGCGGGCCGAGCTGACCCGCCGGCTGGGCCACCCGGTCGTGCTGGACAACGACGTCAACATGGCCGCCGCCGGCGAGCAGTGGCTGGGCAGCGGGCGTACCCACCGGCACTTCGTGTTCGTGGCGGTCGGCACCGGCGTCGGCATGGGCATCGTGCTCGACGGCGAGCTGGTCCGCGGCGCGCGCGGCGCGGCCGGGGAGATCTCCTACCTGCCGCTGGGCACCGACCCGTTCGACAAGGACAACCAGGTGAAGGGCGCGCTGGAGGAGGCGGTCGCCGGCGCCGCCCTCGCGGCCCGCTACCGGGCGGTGTCCGGCGAGCAGGCGAGCGTGCCCGACGTCTTCGACCGGGCCGCGTCCGGTGACCCGGACGCCCTGGCGGCCATCGACGAGGAGGCGCGGCTGATCGCCCTGGCGGTCGTCGCGGTCACCGCCGTCCTGGACCCGGAGGCGGTCGTCCTGGGCGGCGGCATCGGCTCCCGGGCCGAACTCGTCGAACCGGTCCGGCGCTGGGTCGCCGCGCTCAGCGCGGACGCCCCGTTGATCAAGACCAGCCGGCTCGGAGACCGGGCCGGCCTGCTCGGCGCCGTCGCGGTCGCCCGCCGGGAGGCCGGCGTACGCGACGACGTACCGGCCCACCGGAACACCTCTTTCCAGACAGCGGAGGGACGATAGATGACCCACACGGATGCGGCGGTGAAGACCAGCGCCGCCCCGGCCTGGCGCCGGATCAACTGGCGCGACTACGTGGTCTACATCGGCTTCGCGGTCGTGTTCCTGTTCTTCGCCATCACCCAGGGCAGCAACGGCTTCCTGACCACGAGCAACCTCACCAACATCGTCATCCAGACCGCGCCGATCACGATCATGGCGGTCGGGCTGGTATTCGTGCTGGCCGCCGGTGAGATCGACCTGTCCATCGGCTCGGTCGTCGCGCTCTCCGCGCTCGTCGGCGCGGTGACGTTGCGCGAGACCGACAGCATGCTGCTCGGCGTGGCCGCGGGCCTCGCCGCCGGCGCGGCGGTCGGCCTGGTCAACGGTGTCTTCGTGACGCTCGTGCGGCTGCCCAGCTTCCTGGTCACGCTCGCCACCATGGGTGCGGTGGCCGGTCTGGCCCGCGAGGTCACCGGCCTCCAGTCGGTGCCGGTCAGCAACGACGCGTTCCTGTCCTTCTTCGGCCAGGGCGAGATCCTCGGCATCCCCGGCCTGGTGCTCTGGTCGGTGGCGGCGGCAGTGGTCGGCTACCTCGTGCTGCGGCAGACCCGGTACGGCGCGCACACGCTCGCCATCGGCGACAACGTCGCGGCGGCCCGGGTCAGCGGCATCAAGGTGATCCGCGTCAAGATCATGGTGCTGATGGGCAGCGCGATGTGCGCAGCGATGGCCGGCCTGCTGTACGCCGGCCGCCTCCAGGGCGCCCGGTACACCCTCGGCGAGGCCGACCTGATGTCCGTGATCGCCGCCGTGATCGTGGGCGGGACCAGCCTCTTCGGCGGCAAGGGCTCGATCATCGGCGCGGTGCTGGGCAGCCTGCTGATGGGCATGCTCAACAACGGCCTGATCCTGGCCGGCCTGTCCGTGTCGCAGCAGATGATGGCGCGCGGCGCGATCATCCTGGTGGCCGTCTCCCTCTCGCTGCGCGAGCGGCGAAGCTGACCCGGAAGGAAGCACACGCATGTTTCTGGACCTGCTGCGACGCCGCAATCCGGGCCTGCTCGCCGCCGCCGCGAACCTGCACGGAAGCGGTGACCTGCCGGCCAACTGCTACGCGCTGGACCTGGACACGGTCGCTGCGAACGCCGCCGCCATCCGGGGCGAGGCCGACCGGTTCGGGCTGTCCGTCTACGCCATGACCAAGCAGGTCGGGCGCAACCCCGACTTCTGCCGGACGGTCCGCGACGCGGGCATCACCGAGGCGGTCGGCGTCGACCTGCAGTGCGCGCTCGCCGACCGGCACGGCGGGCTCGGTATCGGTCACCTCGGTCACCTGGTGCAGATCCCCCGGCACGAGGCGGCGGTCGCCGCCGCGCTCGCGCCCGCGTACTGGACGGTCTTCAACGACGCCAAGGCCGTCGAGGCGGCCGCCGCGAGCGCGGCGGCCGGGCGGGAGCAGGCGCTGCTCGCCCGGATCGCGGCTCCCGGCGACCGGTTCTACCGGGGCCACGAGGGCGGCTGGCCGGCCGAGGAGGTCGTCGCTGTGGCCCACCGGCTCGACGCCCTCGACGGCGCCCGGTTCGCCGGTGTCACCAGCTTCCCGACCCAGCTGTTCGATCCGGCCGCCGGGCGGGTCGTGCCGACCCCCAACCTCGGCACCCTGCGGAGCGCCGCCGCGGCGTTGCGCGCCGCCGGGTGGTCGCGCGTCGAGATCAACGCCCCGGGTACGACGTCGGCGGCGATCCTGCCCACGCTGGCCGAGGCGGGCGTGACACAGGTCGAACCCGGTCACGGGCTCACCGGCACCACGCCCTGGCACGCGGTCACCGACCTGGTCGAGGAGCCGGCCGTGCTCTACGTCAGCGAGGTGTCCCACCTGTGGGACGGGCGGGCGTACGTCTTCGGCGGCGGGCTCTACGTCGACCCGGTGCTGGGCCTGGGCGGTACCCGGGCGCTGATCGTGCCCCGGGGCGGTGGTCTCGACGACGCGTACCTGGTCGACGTGGAGATGCCCGCGCCGGAGGCGATCGACTACTACGCGATGGCCGACGTGACGGCGGCGCCGGGCGTCGCGCCCGGCGACACGGTCCTGTTCGGCTTCCGGCCGCAGGCGTTCGTCACGCGGGCGCTGACGGCGGGCGTGACCGGCGTCCGGTCGGGCGCCCCGGCCGTGGCCGGCGTGTACGCCTCCGACGGCTCGGCGCCGATCGGGCTGGACGACATCGACGCGGTCGGCGGCCCCGGCACCGGCAACCACACCGCTCGCAGCGCAGGGAGGGCATGATGAGCACGGTCACCGACAAGACCGACGCGACCAGGGCGGGCGCCCCGCCGCTGCGGTTGCGCGGCATCCGTAAGCAGTTCGGCGGCGTCGTCGCGATCGAGCGCTTCGACCTGGAACTGGCCGCCGGCCAGATCACCGCGCTGGTCGGTGACAACGGCGCCGGCAAGTCCACCCTCGTGAAGATCATCTCGGGGGTGTATCAGCCCACCGAGGGCGAGCTGGAGATGCACGGGCGGCCGGTGACGTTCCGGGACGCCTCCGACGCCCGCCGGCAGGGCGTCGAGGTGGTCTACCAGGATCTGGTCCTGGCCGACTCGCAGCCGGTCTACATGAACATGTTCCTGGGCCGGGAGCTCACCCGCGGTCCGCTGCGGCTGCTGGACCGGCGCCGGATGGCCCGGGAGACGCAGGAGCTGGTGGACGCGCTGGACGTACGCATCCCCAGCGCGAAGGCGACCATCCGGGACCTGTCCGGCGGCCAGCGGCAGGCGGTGGCGATCTGCCGCGCCACCCACTGGGCCAGCGGCCTGGTGCTGATGGACGAGCCGACCGCGGCGCTGGGCGTGGCCGAGACCGCCAAGGTGGAGCAGCTGATCCTGAAGCTGCGGGAGCGGGGCGCGGCCGTGCTCGTGGTCAGCCACAACCTGGACCAGGTGTTCCGCATCGCCGACCGGGTGGCGGTGCTGCGCCGGGGACGCCAGGTCGGCGTCCGCGGCATCACCGAGACCAGCCGCAACGAGATCGTCTCGATGATCACCGGCGCGTCCGAGGAGACCGTCCGCCCCTGACCCGCGCGAACCACCGCGCGAGACGATGACCCCGGGTGTCCCTCCCGGGGTCATCGGCGTTCCCGGCCCCGTTCGATCCGCCGTACGTAACGTTTGTGTGAACCCATGTGAACGCTGGCAGCGCGGCTATCCCGCACTTCGGGAGCGCTTTCATTTCGTTGCGCAGCCGTGTTCACTGAACACCGTTCACCCTATTGTTCACTGGTGCTAAATCCGGTAGAACTCCTGGTAGGTCCGCTGCTCGGGCCATCTGCCTCGTGCTTCTAGGAGGACTTCTCATGGCTCGTTCACCCCGTCCGGGCGCCTCCTCGCCCGCGCTCTCCCGCCGCGGCGTCCTGCAGTTGGGCGGCAGCGTCGCGCTCCTGTTCGCCACCGGCGCCTGCGCCGCGGACAGCGGTAACAAGTCCACGGACGGCAAGTCCGGCGGCGCCTCCGCCAAGACGCTGCGCATCGCCGTCTCCAGCTACCTGTCGAGCTGGGACCAGGACTTCGTCGGCTTCGACCTGACCGCGCTGATGCTCTACAAGAACGTCTTCCCGTACCTGATCGACTACGGGGTCACCAACGCCGGCGGAAGCCAGATCCTCGACACCCAGAACATCACCCCGACGTTCGCCGAGTCGTTCGAGCCGGACGCCGAGCAGAAGGTGTGGACGCTCAAGCTGCGCCGCGGCGTGAAGTTCGCCAGCGGCAACGAGATGAAGGCCGCCGACGTCAAGTGGTCGAAGGACCGCGCGTTCGCCGCCCAGGCCAACGTCGCCGGCGTCTACCGCACCATCGGCCTCACCAGCGCCGACCAGGTCAAGGTCGTCGACGACTACACGGTGGAGTTCCACCAGGCGTTCCCCAGCGCGCTCACCCGGCAGATCCAGGCGATCTCGCTGTACGTCTTCGACTCCGTCGAGGCCAAGAAGCACGCCAGCGCCAGCGACCCCTGGGCCAAGGACTGGTTCGCGAAGAACCCGCCCACCGGCGGCTACTTCAACGTCGCCAAGGCCACCCAGGGCCAGGAGATCGAGCTCAGCGCCAACACCGGCTACCCGGGCCCGGACCCGGCCAAGACGCCGACCATCCGGATCTCGGTCGTGCCGGCCGCCTCCAACCAGCGGCTCCAGCTCCAGGCCGGTGACATCGACATCGCCCTGGGCATCAGCCAGCGCGACATCCAGGACCTCAAGAAGGCCCCGGGCATCAAGGTCATCTCGGCGGCCAGCAACCGCCAGGTCGCCATCCAGATGTCGGTCACCGCGGCGCCGTTCAACGACGTGAACGTGCGCAAGGCGCTCGCCTACGCGGTGCCCTACGAGCAGATCATCAACAACGTGTACGGCGGCGACGCCCGCGCGGCCAAGAGCCCGGTCCCGCTGGACATGCCCGGGTACGACGAGAGCGGCTACCCGTTCACCCACGACCTGGAAAAGGCGAAGGCCGCCATGGCCGCCGCCGGCCGGGCGTCGCTCGACTCCGAGCTGGTCTTCGAGGCCGACAACGAGGAGCAGCAGAAGATCGCCGTCCAGGTGCAGAGCGAGGCGGCCAAGGCCGGCATCCGGCTCAAGCTGACCCCGCTCGACCCGGCGACCCTCGGCGAGCGGCGGACCAAGAAGAACATCCCGCTCCAGATCACCTCCGGGCAGCTCTGGGTGGACGACGTCGAGTACATGCTGGCGACCAGCTTCGTCAAGGGCGCCAACCTCAACTACTCGAACTACACCAACCCGGAGATCGAGCAGATCTACGAGAAGTCGCACACCACTGTCGACACGGGCGCCCGGAACGCGCTGTGGAAGCGGGTCCAGGAGATCCTCGCCGCCGACGTGCCGTGGGTGGTCATCTGCCAGCCCAACTTCAACCTGCCCGTCCGGGAATCCGTCGCCGGCTGGGTGCAGCCGATGGACGGCCTCGCCCGCCTGCGCTACCTGAGCGCTTCGGCCTAGGGACGTCACCCACCCATGCGTATCTTCCGGTTCGTCGCCAGGCGACTGCTCCAGCTGATCCCCGTTCTGCTCGGAGTGGTCGTCCTGGCCTTCCTCCTGGTCCGAGTGCTGCCGGGCGACCCCGTCCGCAGCATCCTCGGGCAGAACGCCACCGAGGAGGACGCCGCCGCGGCCCGGGCCCGCTTCGGGCTCGACCAGTCACTGTGGCAGCAGTTCCTCGACTACCTCGGCGGGCTGCTGACCGGTGACTTCGGGACCTCGATCCAGAGCGGCAGCTCCGTGGGCTCGGAGATGGCGCTCCGGGTGGGTCCGACCCTGGAGCTCGTGGTCATCTCGGTGACCATCGCGCTCGTGGTGGCGACGGTGCTGGGCATCTGGTCGGCCAAGCGGGCCAACCGGGCCGGGGACCACAGCGTCCGGATCTTCGCGCTGGTCGGCAACTCCGTACCGGAGTTCTGGCTCGGCCTGGTGCTGGTGCTCGTCGGCTACAGCATCCTCGGCTGGTTCCCGGCGCCCAACGGCCGGGTCGACCCGGACACCGGCCTGACCCCGCTCACCGGCGCCGATCTCGTCGACGCCGTCCTCACCGCCAACGGGCCGGCGATCGCCTCGGCCGCGGCGTACCTCGTGCTGCCGGTGCTGACCCTCGTGGTCGGCGTGGTCGCCCCGCTGCTGCGCAGCGTCCGGGCCTCCGCGCTGGAGGTGCTGCACTCCGAGTCGTACGCCGCGGCCAAGGCGCACGGGCTGCGCGACCGGACGCTGCACTACGGCTACCTGCTGCGGGCGACGCTGGTCCGGCTGCCGTCGCTCGCCGCGCTGGTCTTCGGTACGGCGATCGGCTCCACCGTGCTCGTCGAGTACGTGTACTCGTGGCAGGGCTTCGGCCAGTGGGCCCTGCGCGGCCTGCTCTACCGGGACTACCCGGTGGTGCAGGCGTCGGTGCTGGTCATCGCGTTGTGCTTCGTGCTGGTGTTCCTCATCGCCGACGTGGTCCACGCGATCCTCGACCCGAGAGTGAGGCTCTGATGGCCGAGCTGCGAACCGTTCCCGACGGTCCCGCCGCCGCGCCGGTGGTCGTGCCCGGCGGTGACCGGGACAGCCGTTTCGCCCGCCGCATGATCATCGCCGGGGCGAGCATCCTGTCGGTGGTCGCGCTGGTGGCGGTGTTCGCGCCGCTGCTGAGCCAGTGGGGCGAGACCGAGATCGACGCGGCGAACACCCTGGTCGCCCCGGGCGGCAGCCACCTGCTCGGCACCGACGGCAACGGCATGGACATCTGGAGCCGGGTGCTCTACGCCGCCCGGCTCGACCTGGGCATCGCCCTGGCCGCTGTCGCGCTCGCCGTGGTCGTCGGCACGCTGCTCGGCCTGGTCGCCGGCTACTTCGGCGGCTGGCTCGACGACGTGCTGATGCGGGTGGTCGACATCTTCCAGTCGTTCCCCACGTTCATCCTGGCGCTGGCCGTGGCCGCCCTGCTCGGCAACGGCACGATCAACCTGATCATCACGATCGCGGCGGTGAACGCGCCGGCGTACGCCCGGCTGGTCCGCGCCGAGGTGCGGTCGCTGCGGGAACTGCCGTTCGTGGACGCCGCGATCACCTCCGGGGCGTCGCCGGTCGGCGTGCTCTGGCGGCACCTGCTCCCGAACAGCCTCACCCCGGTCCGGGTCATCGCGCCGCTGAACTGCGGCTGGGCCATGCTCACCCTGGCCGGGCTCTCCTTCCTCGGCCTGGGCGTGAGCATCCCCGAGGCGGAGTGGGGCGCCATGATCAGCCTCGGCGCCGCGGACGTGGTCGGCGGCCGGTGGTGGACCTCGGTCCCGCCCGGCCTGGCCCTGTTCGTCTGCGTCCTGGGGTTCAGCCTGCTCGGCGAAGGCCTGCAGGACCGCGCCAACGCGAAGCGGCGGTGACCATGCTGTCGATCGAGAACCTCTCCGTGACGATCCGCCGGCCCGGCCGGCAGGTGGCGGCGCTCAGCGGCGTCAGCTTCGCCGTACGACCCGGCGAGGTCGTCGGCCTGGTGGGCGAGAGCGGCGGCGGCAAGAGCATGGTGGCCCGCGCCGTCGTCGGGCTGCTGCCCGGCGGCTCGCACGCCACCGGCCGGGTGCGCTTCGGCGACTCGGACGTGCTGCGCATGGACGACGCCGCGCTCGCCGCCCACCGCGGGCGCGGGGTGGCGATCTGCTTCCAGAACCCGCGCGGCGCGCTCAGCCCCACCCGCACCATCGGCAAGCAACTCGTCGACCGGCTCGCCACCCACCAGGAGATGTCCGGCGAGCGGGCGCGGGAGGCGGCGCGCGAGCTGTTCGAGGCGGTCGGCATCCGCAGCCCGCAGCGCCGGCTCGACGCGTACGCCCACGAGCTGTCCGGCGGCATGGCCCAGCGCGTGATGATCTCGCTGGCCACCGGCTGCGCGCCGGAGCTGCTGATCGCCGACGAGCCGACCACCGGCCTGGACGTGACGCTGACCCGGGAGATCCTGCGCCAGTTCCGGCACGCCGCCGACACCGACGGCCGGGGCGTCCTGCTGATCTCGCACGACCTGGCGTCCATCGCGGAGGTCTGCGACCGGGTGGTGGTGCTGTACGCCGGCACCGTGGTGGAGAGCGGCCCGGCCGCGCAGGTGCTGCGGGAACCCGCGCACCCGTACACCCGGGCGCTGCTGCGCTCGGTGCCGGACGTCGGCGGCCGGCCGGTCGTCGCCACCCCCGGCGCCATGCCGCTGCTCACCGAGGCGCCGCACAACTGCCCGTTCGTCGCCCGGTGCGCGCACGCCGACGGCACCTGCTCGTCCCGGCGCCCGGCCACCGTGCCGGTGCCCGGTGGTGGTGAGTGGTCGCTCGCCTGCTTCCACCCGCAGACCCGGCCGCTGGACGCCGACGTGCCGCGGACGTCGCACACGCCGGCGGCGTCCGGCGCGGTCGCGGCCTCGGACGCGAAGCCCGCAGTGCTGGAGATCGAGGACGCGCACGTCGTCTACCGCAGCCGGTTCGGTTCCGGCGGGCACCACGCACTGCGCGGCGTCACGCTGCGGCTCGGGCCGGGCGAGACGCTGGGCGTGGTCGGCGAGAGCGGCTGCGGCAAGAGCACGCTCGCCAAGCTCGTCATGGGCCTGGTCGCGCCCACGTCCGGCACCGTCACGGTCGCCGGGCAGGCGCTGGTCAAGCAGCCGGGCCGCCCCCGGCCGCGGGGCCGGGCGCTGCGCCGGGCCCGGACCCGGGCGCAGCTCGTGTTCCAGGACCCGATCGGCTCGCTCAGCCCGCGCCGTCCCGTCGGCGACTCCATCGCCGAGCCGCTGCGCGCCGCGGGCCTGTCCCCGGCCCAGCGGGCCGAGCGCGTCGCCGCCGTGCTGGACCGGATGGAGCTGGACCGGTCGATCCTCCAGCGCTACCCGCACGAGCTGTCCGGCGGCCAGGCGCAACGCATCGGCATCGCCCGCGCGCTGGTCGGCGAGCCGGACCTGATCGTGTTCGACGAGCCGACCTCGGCCCTGGACGTCACCGTCCAGGCGCAGATCCTCGACGTGATCGCCGACGTGGCGGCCGACGCGGACCGCGCCTCGGTGTTCATCTCCCACGACCTGGCCACAGTGCGGGGGTTCGCCGACCGGGTCGTGGTGCTCTACCTCGGCCGGGTCGTCGAGGAGGGACCGGTGGACGTCGTGTTCGACACGCCCCGGCACCCGTACACCCGGGCGCTGCTGGGCAGCGCCCCCCGCCTCGGCGGGACGACCGGGTCCGACGGCGAGGCCGTCGAGCTGGTCAAGGACCTGGAGGAAGCCGACGCCGCGACCGGATGCCCACTGGCCGCCCGGTGCCCGTTCGTCACCGACCGGTGCCGAGCGGAGCAGCAGGAGCTTCAGTCGTACGGCGAGAGCCGGGCCGCCTGCTGGCGAGTTCCCGAGCTTCCCGCCCTCATCGGAAGGCAGGCTGTCACGCCATGACCCGTCGCCCCATCCGGCTCGCCGTCGACATCGGCGGGACCTTCGTGGACGCCATGGAACTCGACACGCGCACCAACCGGGTCCGCTTCCGCAAGGCGGCGACGACCCCGGCCCGGCCCGCGGACGGTGTCCTCAACGCGATCACCGCGCTCGGCACCGACCTGTCCGAGGTGGAGCTGTTCATCCACGGCACCACGCTCGGCCTCAACGCGGTGCTGGAGCGGCGTGGTGGCCGTACCGGCATCATCACCAACGAGGGCTTCCGGGACATCTTCCTGATCGGCCGCGGCAACGTGCCGTCCGACCACATGTACGACTTCCAGTACCAGCGGCCGGAGAGCCTGGTGCAGCGCCGCTTCACCGCCGGTGTGCGGGGCCGCCTGGACTACCGGGGCCGCGTGGTGGAGCCGCTGGACCCGGACAGCGTCCGGGAGGCCGCGCGCACGCTCGTGGTGGACCAGCAGGTCACCTCGATCGCCATCTGCTTCCTGCACTCGTTCCTCGACCCGAGCCACGAGCGGGAGGCCGCGCGCCTGATCCACGAGGAGTTCCCCGAGGTCAGCCTGTCGCTGTCGACCGACATCGTGCGCGAGTACCGGGAGTACGAGCGGACCAGCACCACGGTGCTGGAGGCGTACATCCGGCCGATCTTCGAGCGGTACGTGGACGAGCTGGAGGCCGGCCTGGCCGAGCGCGGCTTCGCCGGGCGCTTCCTGATCATGCGGTCCGGTGGCGGCTCGATGACCAGTGCGGTCGCCAAGACGGCACCCACGCACACCGTGCTGTCCGGCCCGGCCGGCGGCATCGTCGGCGCCGCGTACGTAGCCTCCGAGCTGGGCCGGGACAACGTGCTCACGTTCGACATCGGCGGCACCTCGCTGGACGCCTGCGTGATCGAGCGCGGCAACCCGGTCGCCGCGTACGAGGCTCAGCTGGAGCACTTCCCGCTGCTCATCCCGACGTACGACATCCGGACCATCGGCGCCGGCGGCGGTTCGATCGCCTGGCTGGACCACGGCCTGCTCAAGGTCGGCCCGCAGAGCGCCGGCGCCGACCCCGGCCCGGTCTGCTACGGCCGCGGCGGCACCAAGCCGACTGTCACCGACGCCGCCGTGGTGCTCGGCTACATGGACCCGGACCGGTTCCTCGCCGGCACCATGGGGCTGCGCGACGCCGAGGCGCGCGCCGCGATCACCGAGCAGCTCGCCGAGCCGCTCGGCCTCACCGTGGAGAACGCGGCGGCGGGCGTCTTCGACGTGCTGCTGGCCCGCACCGTCGGCGCGGTCCGGCAGATCACCGTCGAGCGGGGTCACGATCCCCGGCAGTTCGCGCTGCTCGCGTTCGGCGGCGCCGGACCGCTGCTGGCGCCGCTGCTGGCCCGCGAGATGGGCATCGGCGAGGTGATCGTGCCGTTCGCGCCGTCCGGCTTCTCCGCCTGGGGCATGCTCTCGGCCGACATCGTCAACGACTTCAGCCGCACCGTGATGGCCACGCTCGACGACGCGGACCTGGCGGAGCTGGAGCAGCTGTTCAAGGCCGTCGAGGCCGAGGCGGTCGCGTCGCTGGTGGCGCAGGGCGTGCCGGCCGGCGAGGCGGTGCTGGAGCGGCAGTTCGAGCTGCGCTACCTGGGCCAGGAGCACAGCCTGATGGTCACCGTCGGGCGCGAGCTGGACCGCGACGCGATCCGCGCCGCGTTCGACGAGACGCACCGCACCCGGTACGGCCACACCATGGGCAACCCGCTGCAGATCCTCAACCTGCGGGTGCGCGGCATCGGGCGCACCGACCGGCCCGAGCTGGAGACGCTGGCGCGCGGTGACGGCGACCCGGCGCAGGCGCTGCTGACCCACCGCGACGCGTACGACTTCGGGCAGCAGGCGGTGGTGCCGTTCGCCGTCTACGACCGAGCCCGCCTGGAGCCGGGCGACACCTTCGACGGACCGGCACTGATCGACGAGGGCACCTCCACCACAGTGGTGCCAAGCGGCCAGCGGGTCACCGTCGACGACCACGGATACCTGCTCGTCACCCTGGAGGAAGCCGCATGACCACGCTGGACGGAGCCCAGGTCGAGGTCGTCCGCAGCTATCTGCTGTCGGCCGCGGAGGAGATGCGGGCCACCCTGATCCGTACCTCGTTCAACCCGGTCATCTACGAGGTGCACGACTTCGGTCTGTCGATGTACGACGCCGACCTGCGGCTGGTCGCCGAGGCCACCGGCCTGACGTTCTTCCTCGGCGCGAACGACTTCTCGCTGCGCAAGGGCGTGGAGTACGTGGGCCGGGAGAACCTGCACCGCGGCGACGTGGTGCTGCTCAACTACCCGTACTGGAACGCGGCGCACGCGTACGACGCGACGCTGTTCGCGCCGGTGTTCCGGCCGGACGAGGCCGACCCGGACGCAGACGGCGACCTGGTCGGTTTCCTCTGCGTCCGCGCGCACTGGATGGACCTGGGCGCCAAGGACCCCGGCTACGTGCTCGACTCGACCGACATGCACCAGGAAGGGCTGATCTTCCCGGGCACCACGGTCGTGTCCCGGGGCGAGCCGGTGCGCGAGATCCACGAGCTGATCCGCTTCAACTCGCGGATGCCGGACGCGGTGCTCGGTGACCTGCACGCGCAGATCGCCGCGCTGCGCACCGGCGAGCGCCGAATGCTGGAGATCATCGAGAAGTTCGGCCGGGACACCGTCGACCAGGCGATCGACCGGATCATCGCCGACGGTGAGGCCCGCGCCCGCGCGGCGCTGGCGACGCTGCCGCAGGGCACCTGGACCGCCGAGGACTGGGTGGACGACGACGGCATCACCGACGACCCGGTGAAGATGCGCGTCACGGTGACCATCGCCGACGGGCGCTTCGTCGTCGACTTCGCCGGTTCGGCGCCCGCCACCCGCGGCCCGATCAACATGCCGTTCGGGGCGACGGAGGCGATCTGCAAGGTCGTGCTGAAGTCGCTGACGTCGCGGGACGAGCCGTCGAACGCCGGCACCGTGGCGCCGCTGGAGGTGCGGGCCGAGCCGGGCAGCCTGTTCCACGCCGTCTACCCGCAGCCCACGTTCACGCTGTGGACCGGCATCGTGGCGGTGGAGCTGATCCTCAAGGCGCTGGCCCAGGGCATGCCGGACCGGCTGCCCGCGTCCTCCGGCGGCGACGTGCCCGGCTTCATGATGGTCGGCCTGCACCCGGACACCGGGAAGATGTTCGCGGTCAGCAACAACGACCTGGTGGGCTGGGGCGGCACCGCGCGACACGACGGCATGGACGCCGCCACCCACGTCTCCGGCAGCACCGGCCGGGGCACCCCGATCGAGGTCATGGAGGCCAAGACCGGGATGTTCTTCGAGCGCTGGGAGATCCGCGCCGACTCCGGTGGCGCGGGCCGGTTCCGGGGCGGCTGCGGCCTGCGCCGGGACATCCGGTTCCTGACCCCCGGCGAGTTCCTCACCGTGATCAAGAAGACCAAGAGCGCGCCGTGGGCGCTCGACGGCGGCTTGCAGCCGGAGCCGAACCAGATCGTGGTGTTCCCGGGCACCGACCGCGAGCACCGGGTGAGCACCAAGCGCACGACGGTGGCCGCGGGCGACCGGGTGACCCTGCTGACCGCCGGTGGCGGCGGGCACGGCGACCCGCGCGGCCGTGACCCGGAGGCGGTCCGGCGGGACGTGGCCGAGGGCTACGTCTCCCGGGAGGCGGCCCGGGACGTCTACGGAGTGGACGTCGATGGGTGAGCCGACGGTCGACGGGGCAACCGTCGAGGTCGTCCGCAGCCACCTCGTCTCGGCCGCCGAGGAGATGCGGGCCGCGCTGGTGCGCACCGCGTTCAATCCGGTGATCTACGAGGTGTACGACTTCGGCATCTCCGTCTACGACCGCCGGCTGCGGCTGGTCGCGGAGTCCACGGGGCTGTCCCGCTTCCTCGGCGCCAACGACTACTCGCTGCGCAAGGGCGTCGAGTACGTCGGCGTGGAGAACCTGCACCGCGGCGACGTGGTGCTGCTCAACTACCCGTACTGGAACGCGGCGCACACGTACGACGCGACGATGTTCGCGCCGGTCGTGCTGCCGGACAGCGAGGAGCTGATCGGGTTCCTGTGCATCCGGGCGCACTGGATGGACCTGGGCGCCAAGGATCCCGGTTACGTGCTCGACTCCACTGACATGCACCAGGAGGGGATCATCTTCCCCGGCACGAAGGTGTACGACCGCGGTGAGCCGGTGCGCGAGATCCACGAGCTGATCCGGTTCAACTCGCGGATGCCGGAGCTGGTCATCGGTGACCTGAACGCGCAGATCGCCGCGCTGCGTACCGGCGAGCGGCGGATGACCGAGCTGTACCGCGAGTACGGCACGGCCGTGGTGGACGCGGTCGTCGACCGGGTGATCGACGCCGCCGCGCAGCGCGCCGGGGAGGCGGTGGCCGCGCTGCCCCAGGGCAGCTGGACCGCCGAGGACTGGCTCGACGACGACGGCGTCACCGACGAGCCCATCCTCATGCGGGTCACCGTCACGGTCGCCGACGGCGAGTTCACAGTGGACTTCGCCGGGTCGTCCCCGGCGGTGCCCGGGCCGGTGAACCTGCCGCTGGGCGCCACCATCGCCACCTGCCGGGTCGCGTTCAAGGGCGTCACCACCCCGCACGAGCAGACCAACGCCGGGCACTTCGCGCCCCTGCGGGTACGCGCCGAACCCGGCACGCTGTTCCACGCGCAGTACCCGGCCGCCACGTTCACCCAGTGGACCGGCACCGTCGCGCTGGAGCTGATCCTCAAGGCGCTGGCGCAGGGCATGCCGGACCGGCTCGCCGCCTCCTCCGGCGGCGACGTGCCCGGGTTCATGATGGTCGGCCTGCACCCGGACACCGGCGACATGTTCGCGGTCAGCAACAACGACCCGGTCGGGTGGGGCGGCACGCCCCGGCACGACGGCATCGGACCGGCGAACCACCTGTGCCAGACCCAGGCGCGCAACACGCCGGTGGAGGTGCTGGAGTCGAAGACCGGGATGTTCTTCGAGCGCCTGGAGATCCGTACCGACTCCGGTGGCGCCGGCCGGTTCCGGGGCGGCTGCGGCCTGCGACGGGACATCCGGTTCGTGACAGCGGGTGAGTTCCTGACGGTGATCAAGAAGACGAAGAGCGCGCCGTGGGCGCTCGACGGCGGCGAGCAGCCGGAGCCGAACCAGGTGGTGGTGTTCCCGGGCACGGACCGGGAGCACCGGGTGAGCACCCGGCGTACCGCGGTGGCGGTGGGGGACCGGGTGACGTTGCTGACCGCCGGTGGCGGCGGGCACGGTGACCCGAGGAGTCGGGATCCAGAGGCGGTGCGACGGGACGTGGCCGAGGGCTACGTCTCGGCCCGGGCCGCCCGAGACGTTTATGGAGTGATCGCGTGAGTGCCGCCTATTCGCCCGAGCAGCCGAGCGTGCTGCTCGGCAACTGCACAGTGCTGGACGCCCGCGTGGTGGACGGCATGGCGCCGGTGACCGGTGCCGGAGTGTGGGTCCGGGGTGACCGGATCGCCGCCGTCGGGCCGTACGCCGAGGTGGCCGGGCAGGCGCGCGCCGCCGGCCGGCTGACCGAGGTTGACCTCGACGGCGCGTACCTGACGCCCGGTCTGGTCAACATGCACACCCACTTCTCGCTGTCGCTGCCCGGCTCCGCCGGCGAGGGCGTCAAGGGGATGGGCTCGTACGACCTTGCCCACTACATGGCCGACGGGGCGCGGCGCACGCTGCGCTCCGGCGTGACCACGGTGCGCTGCGTGGCGGAGAAGGACCACGCCGACTTCGCGCTGCGGCGGGCGATCAACGCCGGGCGCGTGCCGGGTCCGCGCATCTACACCGCCGGCCGGGCGCTGGTGTGCACCGGCGGGCACGGCCACGAGAGCAACGACACGCTCGAATGCGACGGCCCGGTGGGCTTCCGCCGGGGCGTCCGCAGCCAGATCAAGGCGGGCGCGGACCTGATCAAGGTGATGATCTCGGGCGGCATCGCCGGTGAGCACGAGAGCATCCACACGCCCCAGTTGTTCGCCGACGAGATGACCGCGGTGATCGAGACCGCGCACGCGTGGGGCCGCAAGGTGACAGCGCACGCCGGTCCGGCCGACGTGATCGGCGCGGCCGTGGAGCTGGGACTGGACTGCGTGGAGCACGGCTACCAGCTCACCCCGCAGGTCGCGGCGCGGATGGCCGAGCGCGGCACCGCGCTCGTGCCGACGCTGCTGGTGACCCGGTGCAAGGAGTTCTTCGACGAGCTGGGCGTACCGGAGTGGATGCAGTGCCGGTCGCTCGGCGCCGGCCCCCGGCACCTGGAGAGCTTCGACATGGCGATCGCCGCCGGCGTGGAGGTGCTGCTCGGCAGCGACATGCCCCCGTTCTGGGAATTCGAGGGCACCACCGCCTCGATCCGGGAGCTGGAGTACATGTCCGAGCGGATCGGCACCGCGCGGGCCATCCACGCCGGCACCCTCGGGCCGATCCGGTGGCTCGGCGCGGAGTCCGACCTCGGCACGGTCGAGGCCGGCAAGCTGGCCGACCTGATCGCGACCGACGCCGACCCGCTGGCCGACACCTCGGCCTTCCGGGACGTGCGGTGGGTGATGAAGGGCGGGCAGATCGCCCGCGACGACCGGAACCAGGAGGAGACGCGATGACGTTCGCGCAGGCAGGCGCGGCGGCGATCGCCGCCGGCATCGATGACATGTACGACGCGTTCCTCGCCGGGGACCAGCAGCGGTTCGACACGCACCTGCACCCCGAGGTGACCACCTGGGAGACGCATCTGCCCGGGCCGCTGCGGACCCGCGCCGAGCTGGACGAGTACCGCGCCCGGCGGGACGCCGCGGGGCAGCGGCCCCGGCTGGCGGTGCTCGCCGCGCGGGACAAGCGCATCGACGTCTGGGACGACTTCGGCGTGGCCCGGTACGAGCTGGTCGCGCAGCTCGGCCCGGACGACGAGCCGGAGATCACCCGGGTCACCGACGTGGTGCGCCGGATCGACGGCCGCTGGGTGATCGTGCACCACCACGCCGAGCTGGTCCGGGAACCGGTGGGCGCGGCGTGATCCGGCGGCTGGTCGCCGGGCGGACCGGCGAGCCGGCGGACGTGCTGTCGGTCGCCGACCTGCCCGACGACCCGCCGCCCGGCCCCGGCGAGGTGCGGCTCGCCGTGCGTACGGTGGGGCTGAACTTCCTGGACGTCATGCTCTGCCGGGGCGAGTACCCGGTGCGGCCGGACCCGCCGATGACACCCGGGGTGGAGGCGGCCGGACGGGTCGTCGCCGCCGGCGCCGGGGCCGGGCACCTGCTGGGCCGGGAGGTGCTCGCCTGCCCGGCGCTGCCGCGCGGTGCGCTCGGCACGACCGTCACAATGGACGCCGCGGTGGTCGTACCGCGGCCGTCCACAGTCGACCCGGTGACCGCCGCGGCGCTGCCGGTCACCTACCAGACCGCGTGGTTCGCACTGGAGAGGGCCGGTGTCACCGCCGGGCAGACGGTGCTGGTGCACGCGGGCGCCGGCGGGGTCGGCATCGCCACGATCCAGCTCGCCGTCGCCCGCGGCGCGCAGGTCCTGGCCACCGCCGGCGGTCCGGCCAAGACCGCGATCTGCCGCGACCACGGCGCCACGGTCGCGATCGACTACACCGCGGCGGACTTCGTACCCGCCGTGCTCGCGGCCACCGGCGGCCGGGGCGTGGACGTCGTGGTGGACCCGGTGGGTGGCGACGTGCTCGCCCGATCATGGGACTGCCTGGCGTTCGAGGGCCGCCTGGTCGCCGTGGGCGCGGCCGGTGGCGCGCCGCCGCCGGTCGACCCGCTGCGGCTGATGGCGGCGAACGCGACGCTCGTCGGCCTCTCCTGGGGCTCGCAGTACCCGTGGCAGCGGGCGAGCGCCGTCGAGTCCGCCTACCAGGAACTGTTCGACATGTGCGCCTCCGGCGCGGTCCGGCCGCCGGTCAGCCGCGTGGTGTCGCTGGACGAGGCGCCCGCGGCGCTCACCGAGCTGGCCGAACGCCGGACCACCGGCAAGATCATCGTACGGATCGAGGAGGGGGAGGGGCCGTGAGCGACAGCGACGACGGCGACATGGAGATCTACGACCTGAAGGTGACAGTCGACCGGATCGAGGGCCGGTCGGTGTGCGGCATGGCCGTGGGCGACCACTTCGAACTCACCAACAGCGCCCACCTGCGGCTGCCCGAGGGAAAGCACTTCTGCGTGTACGCGCTCGCCTCGGTGCTGCCCTTCCTCGCCGCCAAGCAGCGTGACCTGGCGCCGGGGGACTGGCTGGCCCAGGACTCCCACTTCATCTGCCCCGACCCGGAGGAGCGGCTCGTCATGAAGGTGGAACGGACCTGCCGGCGCACGATGAACTCGGCGGACCTGACATGACGGTCGAGATCGGACTCGGCCTGCAGAGCGACAAGCCGGCCGGCGCCTACGCCCGGCTGGCCCGCGCCGCCGAGGCGCACGGCTTCGACGTGCTCACCGTCTTCGGCGACCTGATGTACCAGCCGCCGATCTTCCCGCTGCTGGAGATGGCGCAGGCGACCGAGCGGGTACGCCTCGGCGCGGCCTGCCTGAACCCGTACTCGATGGCACCGTACGAGATCGCCGGTCAGATCGCCGCCCTGGACCTGGCCTCGCACGGGCGGGCCTACCTGGGTCTGGCCCGGGGGACCTGGCTGGGCGCTGTCGGCCTGCCGCAGCCGCGGCCGCTGACCACGATCGAGGAGGCCGTCCAGGTCGTCTACCGCCTGCTGCGCGGCGACCGCAGCGGCTTCACCGGGAAGGTCTTCTCGCTCGCCCCCGGCACCGCGCTGCGCTACGACGTGCGGCGGCCCGACCCGCCGCTGCTGCTCGGCGCGTGGGGTCCGCAGGGCGCGGCGCTGGCCGGCCGGATCGCCGACGAGATCAAGGTGGGCGGCAGCGCCAACCCGGACATGGTCCCGGTGATCCGCGAGCGGCTGCGGACCGGCGCGGAGAAGGCCGGACGCGACGTCGCGGACGTCGGCATCGTGCTCGGGGCGGTCACCGTCGTCGACACCGACGGCGAGGCGGCCCGCGCCAAGGCCCGCACCGAGGTGGCCATGTACCTGGCGGTGGTGGCCGAGCTGGACCCGACCGTCGTGATGCCCGACGACCTGGTCAAGCGCGTCGGCGAGCTGGTCGACGCGGGCGAGGACGAGGCGGCGGGCCGGCTGATCCCGGACGACGTGCTCGACCGGTTCGCCTTCTCCGGCACCCCGGAGCAGGTCGCCGCGCAGGCCCAGGCGCTCATCGACGCCGGTGTCCGCCGGGTCGAGTTCGGCACGCCGCACGGCCTCACCGACGAGCGTGGCGTGGACCTGCTCGGCTCCGCCGTCCTGCCGCTGCTGCGCAGGTGAGTCCGATGCGGCTCACCGTCCTGGTCGGCCCCGGCCTGGTGGCCGACGCGGCCCTGCTGGCGTCGTCGACCGCCGCCGCCTGCGCCGAACTCGACGTCACCGGTCGGGTCGTCACCGCCGGCTCGGCCGGGGAGATGCGCTCGCTGCTCGCCGCGACGGAGCAGCCGGTGGTGGCGCTGCCCGGCCCCACGCCCGCGGCCCGTGCCCTGATCGGCGCGCAGCCGTCCGGCGTGGTCTGGTACGACCTCACCGTCGAGCCGCCGGTGCCCGGCGCGGTCCACCTGGCCGGGCGGGGACTGTGGGGCCTGGCCTGGGCGATCCGGCACGCCGTGCACCGCCTCCGCGCGCCGGCCGGCCGGATCGCCTACGGACCGGACCCGGACCAGTGGGGTGACCTGCGACTGCCGTCGGCCCTCGACACCGGCCCGGCGCCGGTCGCGGTGCTGCTGCACGGCGGGTTCTGGCGGTCGATCTGGGGCGCGGACCTGATGGACGCGCTCGCCGCCGACCTGACCCGGCGCGGCTACGCGTCCTGGAACCTGGAGTACCGGCGTCCGGACCGGCACGGCTGGGACGCGACCACACAGGACGTGGAGGCGGGCCTCGTCGCGCTGCGGGAGCTGGCCCGCGACCGGCCGCTGGACCTGGACCGCATCGTGGTGCTGGGACACTCGGCCGGTGGCCAGCTCGCGCTGCGCGCCGCGGCGGACCTGGCCGGGCGTACGAGCGGGCCGCGTGTCGCGCTCGCGGTGTCGCTGGCCGGGGTGCTCGACCTCGCCGAGGGCGAGCGGCGTTACCTCGGCGACGGCGCGGTCGCCGCGGCGCTGGGCGGTTCACCGGCGACGGCTCCACGCCGGTACGCCGAGAGCGACCCGATGCGGCGGCTGCCGACCCGGGTGCCCACGCTGCTCGTGCAGGGCACGGAGGACAGCCTCGACCTCGTCGACGCCAACCGGCGCTACGCCGTGGCGGCGGCCGGTGCGGGAGACGACGTCCGCCACCTGGAACAGCCGGGGGACCACTTCGCCGTCATCGACCCGGCCTCGGTCATCTGGCAGGACACGATGACCGCCGTGGACGCCCGCCTCGGTCGCTGATGCCGGATGCGAAATCGCCCTCCGGGTTCACGTAGGTGAACACGGAGGGCGATTCGTGGTGCCCGGTGCGCGGGTCAGAACAGGCGGGGCGTGACGACCGAGACCACAGTCGTCACCGCGTCGGTGTCGTTGTAGAGCTGGTGCGGCACCGACGAGCGCAGGTGCACGCTGTCGCCCGGGAACAGCCGGTGCTCGACGCCTTCGACCTCGTAGAGCAGTTCGCCGGAGATGACGTAGGCGAACTCCTCACCCCGGTGGCCGTACGCGTTTTCCCGGCGCCCACCCGGCGCGATGTGCACGAGCATCGGTTCGAGCACCAGGTCCGGCCCCCGGTCGGAGAGCATGCGGTAGGTCTGCTGCCCGGACACGTACTGAGTGGCGGCCGTCTCCGCCCTGGTCAGCGTGAAGTGCCGGGGGAGCGAGGAGACGGTGCTGTCCGGCGATGCGGTGCCGGCGTCGAAGAAGTCGGCCACCGACCGGTCGAGCGCCTTGGCGACGCTGCCGAGCGCGGTCAGGCCGATGGAGGAGATGCCGCGCTCGACCTGGGACAGGAAGCCGATGGACAGCCCGGAGCGGGAGGCGAGGCCGCGCAGCGTCAGCCCGCGCTCCTTGCGGTAGCGCCGGATCCGGCCGCCGACGACGCCAGCGGGCGTGTTCTCGTCCGCGGCACCACCGGAGCCGGCCTGCTCCGACGGCGGCTGACTGTTCATGGGCCGCACGGGGACCTCCTGTCGCGGTGGCGGGACGTCCGCCGGGATGTTCGATGGTATCGAACATCCCGGCGGATCCGCGAGGGGTGTCCACCCACGATTCGCAGCGGGACCGCAGGTGGAACCCCTCGTGCGACGCCGCTGCGCGTCAGCCGGCCCGGCGCAGCCGGCCGAGCATGCCGGCGAGGTCCTGGACGAACAGTTCATGGCGGAAGTAGTGCCCGCCTGGCACCTCCCGCCACTCGTGCGGAATGCCCGCCCGGCTGAGCGCTCCCCGGAACTCGCGCTGGCCCGCCAGCACCTGACCCTCGTTGACCGAGTCGAACCAGTTGACCGGGTCGGGTGACGTGCCGGCGGCCAGGAAGATCCGCTTGTTGCGGTAGCTCTCGATGCGCTCCATCGGGTTGTCCGCGCTGACCCGTGCCTCGTCCCACAGGGGCGCGCCGTAGACGGTGCCGCCGCCGAGGTCGAGCGCGGCCGAGGTGACGTTCGCCCAGTGGACGACCAGGCCGAAGTCGCGGCGCAGACTGGCCGGCCCGGAGTGGGCGCTGACCGAGCAGAAATGGCCGTAGTACTTCGCCGTGTACTTGAGTGCCCCGAAGCCGCCCATCGAGAAGCCGGCCACGGCGCGGCCGTTGTACTCGGGGAACGTGCGGAAGTTGGCCTCGATCCAGGGGAGCAGCTGGGCGATGTGGAAGGTCTCCCAGTTGCGCGGCCCGGTGTTGCTGGTGACCGGGTTGCTGTACCAGCCGGTGGAGGCGTCCGGCATGACGACGATGATCTCCCGGCCGGCGGTGAGGTTGATGATGTTGTCCTGGAGGTGGAACGTGCGGAAGTCCGCGTTGCCGCCGTGGAGCAGGTACAGCACCGGATACCGCTTGCCGCTGGTGTGATAGCCGTCGGGCAGCAGCACGTTCACCGCCGGATCCCACTCGATCGCGTCGGTGGCGAAACGGTAGTACTGCAACCGGCCGCCGTTCTCGTTGCGGGCGACGATGCGCAGGCCGTACCCGTTGACGGCGGCAGCGGCCGCGGACGGCGCGGTGAAGGCGCCGGCGAGGGCGCCGGTCGCCGCGACCGCGGCGGCGCCGGTGAGCAGCCGCCGGCGGCTCACCGTGGGGGAGACGTTCCGGTCGTGCGACATGGGGGTTCCTCCTGGGGGTCAGAGTGTGGTTTCGCCGGTGAGGCCGAAGTAGTCGTGCCATTTGGTGCTGGGGGCGAAGGTGGTGCCGGTGGACAGGGCGACGTAGATGTCGTTGGTGGTGTTTTTGGTGAAGACGATGAGGTCGTCTTTGCCGTCGCCGTTGGTGTCGGCGAGGTAGGGGAATTCGCCGGGTAGG
>NZ_RCVK01000282.1:0-32928 GCF_003667485.1 Micromonospora sp. BL1 | reverse complement strand
GTCCGGAGGCCGGTTCGGGGGCGGGGGTCGTCTCGGACATCGGCTCAGCTCACAGGGGTACGGCGCGGACGACCGCGGAACGGTGGGCCCGGGGGACGGCGCCCCGGCCTCAATGTAGGCGGTGGCGGCCAGCCGTGCGGTCCCGGCCGGCGGTCCGCGCGCCGCGTCCCGTACCGGTCCGGACGGGTGGAACGACCGGGATGGTGCTTTGTCCGGTAATGTCACCCCTGACGTTCGGTTCGCTCAAATTCAGTGATCGTTAACCGGCTTTCCGAGCACGCACGATGAGCGAAACTCGGTTAGGCTGCGGACCATGTGTGGAATCGTGGGTTACGCCGGTGCGCGCCCGGCGCTCGGCATCGTGCTTGACGGACTGCGGCGTCTCGAATACCGCGGCTACGACTCGGCCGGCGTCGCCGTGGTCTGCGAGGACGAGCTGCTGACCGAGAAGAAGGCCGGCAAGCTCGCGAACCTGGAGAAGGTCCTCTCCGAGCGGGCGGCGGACAACCCCGAGGACTGCGCCGCCAGCCCGATCGGCATCGGCGACGGCACCACCGGCATCGGCCACACCCGGTGGGCCACGCACGGCGGCCCGACCGACCGCAACGCCCACCCGCACCTCTCCCCGGACGGCCGCGTCGCGGTGATCCACAACGGCATCATCGAGAACTTCGCGAAGCTCCGCACCGAGCTGGAGGACGAGGGGGTCGAGTTCGCCAGCGACACCGACACCGAGTGCGCCGCGCACCTGATCGCCCGCGCGCTGGCCGACCTGCGCTCGGCCGGTGAGACCGACAGCCCGCAGCTCCTGGCCGCCGCCATGCGCGTGGTCTGCGCGCGCCTGGAGGGCGCGTTCACGCTGCTCGCCGTCGACGCCGGCATCCCCGGCGCGGTGGTCGGCGCCCGGCGCAACTCGCCGCTGGTGGTCGGCCGTGGTGACGGCGAGAACTACCTGGCCAGCGACGTCGCCGCGTTCATCGAGCACACCCGGGACGCGGTCGAGCTGGGGCAGGACCAGATCGTGCTGATCACCCCCGACACCATCGACATCACCGACTTCGACGGTCAGCCGGCCAGCGGCAAGGACTTCCACATCGACTGGGACTCGTCGGCCGCCGAGAAGGGTGGCTACGACTGGTTCATGCTCAAGGAGATCGAGGAGCAGCCGCAGGCCATCGCCGACACGCTGCTCGGCCGGCTCACCGAGAGCGGCGAGATCGCCCTCGACGAGGTCCGCCTCAGCGAGCAGGATCTGCGCGACGTCGACAAGATCTTCATCGTCGCCTGCGGCACCTCCTACCACGCCGGCCTGGTCGCCAAGTACGCGATCGAGCACTGGACCCGCATCCCCTGCGAGGTGGAGCTGGCGAGCGAGTTCCGCTACCGCGACCCGGTGCTGGACCGGTCCACGCTGATCGTGGTGATCTCGCAGTCCGGCGAGACGATGGACACGCTGATGGCGCTGCGCCACGCCAAGGACCAGAAGGCCCGCGTGCTGGCCATCTGCAACACCAACGGCTCCACCATCCCGCGCGAGTCCGACGCGGTGCTCTACACCCACGGCGGCCCGGAGATCGCTGTCGCCTCCACCAAGGCGTTCCTCACCCAGGTCGTGGCCTGCTACCTGATCGGCCTGCACCTGGCCCAGGTGCGCGGCATCAAGTTCGCCGACGAGGTGGGCGCCGTGGTGGCCCAGCTCCAGGAGATGCCCGGCAAGCTGCGCGAGCTGCTGGACCGGATCGAGCCGGTCCGCGAGCTGGGGCGTGAGCTGAAGTCCGAGCCGACCGTGCTGTTCATCGGCCGGCACGTGGGCTACCCGGTGGCGCTCGAAGGCGCGTTGAAGCTCAAGGAGCTGGCGTACATGCACGCCGAGGGCTTCGCCGCCGGCGAGTTGAAGCACGGCCCGATCTCGCTGATCGACAAGGGCACGCCGGTCATCTGCATCGTGCCCTCGCCGGTCGGCCGCGGCATGCTGCACGACAAGGTCGTCTCCAACATCCAGGAGGTACGCGCCCGGGGCGCCCGCACCATCGTGATCGCCGAGGAGGGCGACCAGGCGGTGGTCCGCTACGCCGACCACCTGATCTACGTGCCGCGTACGCCGACGCTGCTGGCGCCGCTGGTGACCACGGTGCCGTTGCAGGTGCTGGCCGCCGAGATCGCCGCCGCCCGCGGGCACGACGTCGACCAGCCCCGGAACCTGGCCAAGTCGGTCACGGTCGAGTAGCCGATCTCGTCCACGGTCCCTCCGCCCGTCCACCGGGCGGAGGGACCGCGCCGTCTCCGCCTGCTCACCGGCCCAGCACGATCCGGGCCATGCCGTCCAGCGCCGGGTTGTCCGGATCCCAGTAGCCGGTGTGGCCGTGCTGAGCGCTCGGGAAGCGCCGGCCGCCGAAGCCCGGCGCGCTCGGGTCGGCGCCGAACCAGAGCCGCTCGCCGTGCCCGTCGAGCACGGCGAGCGCCGGACCGAGCGGCGTACCGGCGAGCAGCGCGCGGCGGGCCAGCTCGTCCGGCGGGCGGGCCAGCCGGATCACGTCGTCCGGCGCGGTCGACGACCAGACCTGACCGGCGGGCATCCGCAGGTCGGCGGCGTGGTCGACGCCGACCCCCGGCGAACCGACGAAGACCAGCGCGTCCGCGCCCAACCCGTGGTCGCGGGCGGCGGCGCCGACCACGAGCGAGCCGTAACTGTGCCCGAGCACCGTCTGCCGGGCCGGTGGGCCCTCGTGCACGGCCCGCAGCCCTTCCTGGAACCGGTGCAGCGCCGGGCCGGCGTCCTCGGCCTGCCGGGTGCCCGCCGCCTCGGTGAGGAAGTCGGGCGCGTCGTAGTCCAGCCAGAGCACCGCCGCCGCCTCCTCGCCCGGCCCGAGCGCCGCGCACCGCTGCAACACCCGGGCCGCCCGGCCCAGCTCGGCCGGCGCGTCGGCGAGATCCGAGGTCATGCCCGGGACGTAGGTGAGCACCGAGGACGCGCGGTCCGGGTTGCCGAGCGCCACCACCGCGCGGCCGTCGCCGGCCGGATCCAGACCCAAGAGGTACGCCCGGGGCGCCCCGCCCGCGGCCAGCCGCTCGGTGAGCCCGTCCAGCCCGCGCAGCGACGCCTCGACAGCGGCGAGCCGGACCCGCCGGGACGCCTCCAGCGGCCCGGCCGGAAGCGGGTGCCGCAGCGCGAGCCGCCGCACGAGCAACTGCTCCCGCCGGTCGCCGAGCAGCAGCCGGTTCGCCTGGTCCCGGGCGGCGGCCGGAAGCCCGTCGAGACGCCCGATCCGGTCCGGTTCCCGCCCCACCAGCCAGCGCCGCTCGGCCGCGCTCAGACCGGCCCACCAGCGGCTCACCTCGGCCGGACCGGCACCGGGCCCGGGCCGCCACGCGGGCGGGACGCTGACCCAGCCGCGCACCGCTGCGGTGGTCAGTTCCGCCAGCCGTCCGGCCGCCTCCCGGTCGGCGGCGCCGGCGAGCGTCAGCGCGCCCCGGATGCCGGCCAGCGCGTGGACCACGGCCGGCCCGGGCTGCGCCACCCGGGCCGGGTCGGGCCGGACCGCGCCGGTGCGGTCGACGCGCAGGCCACCGGACTCGGCGCGGGCCACCTCGGCGCCGAGCCGCGCCTTCGCCGCGCCCAGCCGGGCACCGAGTTCGGCGAGCACCTGGTCGACCTCGACCAGTGCGGGAAGCACGTCGGTGAGGCCGGTGCGCAGATCCCCGATCCGCCGCTGCGCCGCCGCCGAGGCCGCGCCCGACCACCCGGGGCGGAGCGCGCCGATCCGGGCGGTCAGCGCGTCGGCGCGCTGCCGTACCGGCCCGGCGAGGTTCCGCCACGCCGTCCCGGCCGTGGACCAGGCACCCGGGTCGGCCCGCCAGAGCTGCGCGTAGCCGACCGGCACGTCCGCCGCGCCGGCGGGTCCGCCGCTCACCGGAGCACCCCGGTGAGGCGGCGGGCGGCGCGTTCGTCGACCGCCTCGTAGCCGTCCGCCCCGCTGCGCAACGCCTGAGCGGTGTCGGCCACCCGGGCGCCGAGCGCGCCGGACCAGCGCCGCACCGCCGCCTCCAGGTCGCCCAGCGCGACAGCGGATCGCCAGCCGTCCGGTGCCGCCACCAGCAACGACTCCGGCGCCGCGCCCGGCCCACGGGCCAGCCGGTACGCGTCGTCGGCCAGCTCGCGCGCCACACTGCGCAGCAGCTCCGGGTCGACGTCGAACGGTCTCTCCACCACGTGACCTCCCTCGCCCGGCGCCACCGGCCGGCTCCGGACACCGGGACGCTAGGCGGCACCCGGCGGTGGCCGCCGACCCCTGTGGACAACGGCCGGGGTTTTCCACAGGGCGTTTCCGCCAGGCGGTCCGCGGCGCGTACCGCCGGTAGGGTGAGGCCGTGATCGGGGGAGCCGCGGGCGGAAGCTGAGCCGGCGTGACGAGCGGGGCGGGGTGGCATGAGACAGGTGTGGCGTGTCGCGGACGTTCGCGCGGCGGAAGCGGGCCTGATGGCCACCCTTCCGGCCGGCGCGCTCATGCAGCGGGCCGCGGCCGGGCTGGCCCGCCGCTGCGCGTTGCTGCTCGCCGATCGGGGCGGCGTCTACGGCGCCCGGGTGCTGCTGCTCGTCGGGTCCGGCGACAACGGCGGCGACGCCGTGTTCGCGGGTGTGCACCTGGCCCGCCGGGGCGCGGCGGTGACCGCGCTGCTCCTCGCGCCGGGCCGGGCGCACGCCGAGGGCCTGGCCGCCCTGCGCGCCGCCGGTGGGCACGTGGCCGACCGGCCGCCCGCGGTGGTCGACCTGGTGCTCGACGGCATCGTGGGCATCGGCGGCACCGGAGGATTGCGCGAGACGGCCGAGCAGCTGGCCGCGAGCCTGACCGGGCAGCGTGGGCGCGACGGCACGCCCGCCACGGTGGTCGCCGTCGACGTGCCGAGCGGCGTCGCTGTCGACACCGGCCACGTCCCGCTCACCGACGCCGGGCGGCCCCGGGCGGTCCGCGCCGACGTGACGGTCGCATTCGGCGCGCTCAAGCCCGCACTGGTCGTCGGCCCGGCCGCCGAGCTGGCCGGAGAGGTCGAGCTGGTCGACATCGGGCTGACGCCGTGGCTGCGCGGCACACCGGCGCTCCAAGTGATCGAGCAGGCGGACGTCGTCGACTGGTGGCCGGCGCTGGGCGCGTCGTCGGAGAAGTACTCCCGGGGCGTGGTCGGCGTGGCCACCGGTTCGGCCACCTACCCGGGCGCCGCGGTGCTCTCGGTCGCCGGGGCGCTCGCCGGTCCCACCGGACTGGTCCGCTACGCCGGGAGTGCCAAGGGCGAGGTGCTGCACCAGCACCCGTCGGTGATCGCCACCGGCCGGGTCGCCGACGCCGGCCGGGTGCAGGCGTGGGTCTGCGGCTCCGGGCTGGGCACCGACGATGACTCCGCCGCCGAGCTGCGCGCGGTGCTCGCCGCGCCGGTGCCGGTGGTGCTCGACGCGGACGCGCTGACGCTGCTCGTGGACGGCAAGCTGGCCGACCGGCTGCGCGGCCGGGACGCCCCGATCGTGGTGACGCCGCACGACCGGGAGTACGCCCGGCTCTGCGGCGAGATGCCGGGGGAGGACCGGGTCGCCGCCGCGCTGCGGCTGGCCGCCTGGATGAACGCGGTGGTGCTGCTCAAGGGCGACCGCACGGTCGTCGGCACGCCCGACGGCCGCGCGTACGTGAACCCGACCGGCACCCCGGTGCTCGCCACCGGCGGCACCGGCGACGTGCTGGCCGGGTTGCTCGGTTCGCTGCTCGCCGCCGGGCTGGCCCCGGAGCGGGCGGCCGGCGCCGCGGCGTACCTGCACGGGCTGGCCGGCCGGGAGGCGGCGCGCGGCGGTCCGGTGACCGCGCCCGACGTGGCCGTCGCGTTGCGTCCGGTACTGGCCCGGCTGGGCTGATCCGGGCGGCGCCGTCCGGTGGCGACGGGCACCGCCCGCACGGCTCACGGCTCTGATGATCACTGACGGAAGTAGGCTGGGGACATGTGGCAGTCGGAGGTGCGCGTCGACCTGGACGCGATCCGGGAGAACGTGACCCGGCTCAAGGCCGGCACCAGCGCCGAGCTGATGGCGGTGGTCAAGGGCGACGGGTACGGCCACGGCATGGTGCCGGCCGCCCGCGCGGCGCTCGACGCCGGGGCGGACCAGCTCGGCGTCTGCACGCTGGACGAGGCGCTGCGGCTGCGCGAGGAGGGCATCACCGCGCCGGTGCTGGCCTGGCTGCTCAGCCCCGGGGTGCCGCTGCACGACGGGATCACCGTCGGCGTCGACCTCGGCTGCGCCAGCCTCACCCAGCTCGACGAGATGATCCAGGCGAGCCGCCGGGCGGGCCGCCCGGCCCGGCTGCACCTCAAGATCGACACCGGGCTGGCCCGGGGCGGCGCCACCGTCGCCGACTGGCCGGCGCTGCTGGAGGCCGCCGCGAAGGCCCAGGCCGACGGCCTGGTCGAGGTGGTCGGTGTGTGGAGCCACTTCGTGTACGCGGACTCGCCCGGTCACCCCACCACCGACCGCCAGCTCGCCGTGTTCCAGGAAGGGCTGGAGATGGTGACGCGTGCCGGCCTGCGCCCGCGCTACCGGCACCTGGCCAACTCGGCGGCCACGCTCACCCGGCCGGACACCCACTTCGACCTGGTCCGTCCCGGCATCGCCGTCTACGGCCTGTCGCCGGTCGCGGGCGAGAAGTTCGGTCTGCGTCCGGCGATGACCGCCCGCGCCCGGGTGATGCTCACCAAGCGGGTGGCGGCCGGCACCGGCGTGTCCTACGGCCACACCTACCTCACCGAGCAGGAGGCCAACCTCGCGGTGGTGCCGCTCGGCTACGCCGACGGGGTGCCCCGGCACGCCTCCAGCACCGGGCCGGTGCAACTCGCCGGCAAGCGCCGGACCATCTCCGGGCGGGTCTGCATGGACCAGTTCGTGGTCGACTGCGGCGACGACGAGGTGGCCGACGGCGACGTGGCGACGCTGTTCGGCAGCGGGGCGGACGGCGAGCCCACCGCCGACGACTGGGCCGAGGCCGTCGGCACCATCAACTACGAGATCGTGACCCGCTTCGGTGGCGTGCGCGTGCCCCGCGTCTACGACGGCGAGCGCGCATGAGTGTCCGGTTGCCGCGACCGCGTACCGCCGCCGGCAAGGTGGCCGGGCTGGTCGGCGCCGCCGTCGGCGTGGCCGCCGCCGGGCTCGCGGCGGGCGTGGTCAGCGAGCGGGTGCTGGTCCGCCGGCTCAAGAACGACCCGGCCGACCGGTACGCCGGCGAGCTCTTCGACGAACAGCGCTACGACGAGGCGTACCGGCTGGAGATGCCGGACGGCACCGACATCCACGTGGAGGTGGTCGAGCCGGCCCGCCCGGTCGCCGGGCACCCGACGGTGGTGCTGGTGCACGGGTTCTGCCTGGACATGGGCACGTTCCACTTCCAGCGCAAGCGGCTCGCCGAGCGCGGCGACTATCGGGTGGTCGCGTACGACCAGCCGGGGCACGGCCGCTCCGGCCGGCTGGAGAGCGGCGAGTACGACCTGACCGCGCTGGGCCACACGCTGCGCCGGGTGCTCGACGAGGTGGCCCCGGACGGCCCGCTGGTGCTGGTCGGGCACTCGATGGGCGGCATGACGATCATGGCGCTGGCCGAGCTGTACCCGGAGATGTTCGGTGACCGCGTGGTCGGCACCGTGCTGATGGCCACCTCGGGCGGCCTCGCGGCGGAGACCAAGCTGGTGGCGCCCGCGCTGCTCGGCCGCGTCGGCTCGCCGGTGCTCTACATGATGAGCAACGCCACCCGGTACGGCGGCACCGTGATCGACCGGGCCCGCCGGTCGACCTCGAACGTGGCCTGGTTGCTCACCCGCAAGTACGGGTTCGGCACCTCGAAGCCGAGCCCGGCGCTGGTGTCGTACGTCGAGACGATGAACTCGCGCACCTCGGCCGACACGGTCACCCGCTACCTGCGCACGATCGCCACCCACTCCCGGTTCCCCGCGCTGGCGGCGCTGGCCGGCACGCCGGTGCTGGTGATAGTGGGGGACAAGGACATGATCACGCCGGTGACGCACTCCGAGGAGATCGTCCGGCGGCTGCCGCACGCCGAGTTCGTGAAGATCCACGACAGCGGGCACGTGGTGATGCTGGAGCACGCCGACGAGGTGAACGCGGCGCTGGAGAGGTTCCTGGATTCGCTATGACAGTGGTCGTGGAACTGAAGACGGTCGACGACACCCACGGGTTCGGGCGGCGGCTTGCCGGTGTGCTGCGGGCCGGTGACCTGCTGCTGCTCAGCGGCCCGCTCGGGGCCGGCAAGACGGCGCTGACCCAGGGCATCGGCGCCGGACTCGGCGTACGCGGTGACATCACCTCGCCCACCTTCGTCATCGCGCGGGTGCACCGGCCGGACCCGGAGCGGGGCGGCCGGGTGACGCTCGTGCACGCCGACGCGTACCGCCTGGGTGAGGCCGCCGACCCGCGCGCGGAGATCGACGACCTCGACCTGGACGCCTCGGTGGACGAGGCGGTGACAGTGGTGGAGTGGGGCGAGGGGATGGTCGAGCAGTTGGTCGACGCGCACCTGCGGGTACGCATCGACCGCCGCGACGACGACACCCGGGCGGTCACGCTGGAGCCGGTCGGCGGCGACTGGGCCGCCCGGGTCGCCGAACTGTCCTAGGGCTGAAGGGGCATCGTCCAGCAGTTGGAGTACGCGGTCCGCCCGGCGAGCCGGTCGGTCAGCCAGGCCACCGCGTCGCCCTGGTCGGTGATGAGCGGCACCAGGTGGTTGGTGAGGATCTTGTCCCCGAGGTCCGGCAGGGCGATCGCCTGGTAGGTCACGTCGCCGCCCTTGCGGCACCAGTCGACCGCCAGTTGGCGGGCCTGCCGGTGGGGCACGATGTCGTCCTGGACGCCGGTCGCCACGCGTACCGGGCCGGCGGGCTTGAGCGTGCCGATGCGCTGCCGGTCGAGGACGGCCTGGGCCTCGGGCGCGGCGGCGATGACGGCGGTGAGGGACCGGCCGCCGGTGATCCACCTGCTGCTCTTGGTGAACGCGTACCGGAGGATCGCGTCACCGACGCACATGGTGGAGGTGTCCTTGAGCGCCGCCCGCCCGGCGTCGTTGACGTTCGCCTCGATGACGTCCCGCACCGCCGGGTCGGACTGGGCGAAGCCGTTGAGCGACCAGCCCAGCGCTCCCGCCAGCACACTGCCGTCGATGCCGCCGATGACAGCCGTCAGGTCGGCGGGAGGCGCACCGACGTAGGTGCCGGCCAGCGGCACGTCGGGCGCGTAGGCGGGCTGGAGTTCGGCGGCGGCGGCGCTGGCGCCACCGCCCTGGCTGTAGCCGTACAGACCGACGCGGGACCGGTCGGTGACCGATGCTCCCGGGACCGCGCGGGCGGCGCGGGCGGCGTCGAGCAGGGCGCGCCCCTCGTCGAGGCGGTTGACGTACGTGTGCAGCCGGTCGGTCGCGCCCAGGCCGACGTAGTCGGTGACGACGACGGCGGCGCCGGTGGCGAGGAGGCGGTAGATCGCCAGTGCCTCGTAGCCGACGGAGAGGGTGTCGCCGGTGAGGGTGAGCGGATGTTGCAGCGCGAACGAGGGCGCGCACTGGTCGCCCTGCCCCATGGTGCCGGAGGCGACGGCGACCAGCGGGCGTGGTCCGGTGCCCCGCCACGCCGCCCACGGTTCGATGTAGGCGCCGGTCACGCCGACGGCCCGGCCGTTGGAGTCGGTGGACCGGTACATCAGCCGGGTGGCGGTGCCGGGCATCGGGCGGCCGTCGAGCCCGGGGATGCTCAGGCCGAGCGGCAGCGGCTCGGTACGGATCAGCGTGCCGTTGACGGCGGGCAGGTCGGCGGGCGGGTGGTAGAAGGCGGGGATGGTCACGCCGCGGGAGACCACCGGAGCGGTGTCGTCGGCGGCCGCGGGTGCGCCGGATCCGGCCAGGTACACGGCTGCCGCCGCGGCGACGGCGAGCATCCGGACGCCTCTCGGGCGGCGGCGGGAGAGGGCGGCGGAGGGCGTGCGGGGACGGGTGTTCCTACTGCTCACGGGCACTCCTAGCGAGCATCGATGGTGGTGGATGCAAGCTAGCAGCGGCGGTGTGGCGTAAGTAACTTGCCAGTAGGTTACGCTCCGGTAACTTTTGCCGCCAGTGTCCCGGCCCTGCCGCCGCCCGGGAGTGTCGGTCGCGGCTGGTATGAAGATGGCGACCGACGAGGAGAGGTTGCCGATGCCCGACGCCCCCACCCTTGACCTGCCGGCGCTGCTGCCGGAGGCCTGGCGTGCCGTGCTCACCCCCCACCTGGACCCGGCCCGCACCGCGGCGCTGGCCGAGTTCGTCGCCCGGGAGTACGCGACCGCCACCGTCTTCCCGCCGCTGGAAGACCTCTTCTCCGCCTACCGGCTGTGCGGCCCGGCCGACACCCGGGTGCTCATCCTCGGGCAGGACCCGTACCACAAGGCGGGCCAGGCGCACGGGCTGAGCTTCAGCGTGCGCGAGGGGGTGGCGGTGCCGCCGTCACTGCGCAACGTCTTCAAGGAACTGGGCGAGGACCTGGGCGTGCCGAAGCCGCGCAGCGGCAACCTCGACGGCTGGGCCGCGCAGGGCGTCCTGCTGCTCAACTCGGTGCTGACGGTCCGGCAGGCCACCCCCGGCTCGCACGCGAACAAGGGCTGGGAGGAGTTCACCGACGCCACCATCCGGGCGCTCGACGCGCTCGACCAGCGCGTGGTCTTCCTGCTCTGGGGCGGCTACGCGCGCAAGAAGGCGGCGCTCGTGACCAACCCGCAGCACGTGGTGCTGGAGGCCGGGCACCCGAGCCCGATGAACCCGCGCGGCTTCCTCGGCAGCCGCCCGTTCAGCGCGGCCAACAAGGCGCTTGCCGACGCGGGGCTGCCCACCGTCGACTGGGAGCGTTCAGCCGGCTGACCCGTCCGGCGCCTCGCCCGCCGCGGCGAGGCGCCGGCGGTACCGGGACAGCAGCTCGGCCGTGCGCCGGTCGGTCACCTCCACCTCGACCAGCGGCTCGACCGGGTACGTACGTTCACCGAGGCGGACCTCGATGGGCTCGGGCAGTTCCTCGCACATCCGGGCCCGCAGCTCGCCGTAGCGGGTCAGCCAGCGGTGCTCGCCCGGATCTTCGGGCTCCGTGTGGATGCCGCCCCACACCTGCCACCGAGCGTCCCAGCGCTGCGCGTAGATCCGATCGAGGAGCGCGCTGAACTGCGGCGAGTCCCGCCAGCGCACCGCAATCTCGACCGCGTCCACCGGCAGCGGCGCGCCCTGCAGCAGTGCCGCCTGCCGCCCGACAGCACGTACGGCAGGTCGCCCAGGGCGTCCATGATCCGGTCCAGCCGGAGGACTTCGATCCGCTCGGCAAGCACCGTCCCGGCGATCTCGTCCAGCGCGGCGTCCAGGTGGCTGTCCAGCGGCTCGACCTCGATCCGCAGTTGCCGGCCGAGCGCGGCGAGCAGGCGTTCCGCGGCGGTCAGGCTCGGCAGCCGGTCGCCGCGTTCGATCCGGGCGATGGCGGCCTGACTGAGCCCGGACCGGACGGCCAGAGCCTGCTGGGTGAGCCCTGCCTGTTCGCGTTCACGCCGCAAGGTCCGGGCGATTTCTCGAACGAGGCGACTCTCCGTCATCTCCGGAGAATGGCAGTCCTCTTCTTAGCCTTATGCCTCTGAGTCATATTTATGACCCAGAGGCATAAGGCTCTCACCTCTTCCCTTTGATCCGGGCGCTACGCATCGTGACCGGGCGAGCGGCGAGGGCGTGCCGGGGGCGGACGGGGCGGACGGAGCGGGCGGCTAGGCTGGCTTACCGTGCTGGTACTCGTGGTGGACTCCTCGACGCCCGCGGTGACCGCCGCCCTGGCCGAGGTCTCGGCGGACGGCGTCGCGCTCCGCGCGTCCCGGTGCACCGTCGACGCCCGCGCCCACGGCGAGCTGCTCGCGCCGCAGGTCGACGCCGTGCTGGCGGACGTCGGCGCGCGGCCCGCCGACCTGGCCGCGATCGTCGCCGGCCTCGGCCCGGGTCCGTTCACCGGGCTGCGGGTCGGGTTGGTCACCGCCGCCACCATGGGTCAGGTGCTCGGCGTACCCACGTACGGCGTCTGCTCGCTGGACGGGCTCGGCCACCCGGCGGCCGCCGGCGAGCCGGTCCTGGCGGCGAGCGACGCGCGGCGCCGGGAGATCTACTGGGCCGTCTACGACGGCACCGGCCAGCGCCTGGCCGGTCCGGAGGTGGCGGCCCCGGCGGTGGTCGCGGAGCGGGCGCGCGAACTGGCGGTCACCGTCGCGGTCGGCGACGGCGCGCACCGGTACGCCGACGTGCTGGGGCTGCCGGTACGCGACGAGCCGCGCTACCCGGACCCGCTGGCGCTGGCCCGGCTCGCGGCGCCGCGGATCCGTGCCGGCGCACCCGGCGAGACGCTCACCCCGCTCTACCTGCGTCGCCCGGACGCGGTCGCGGCCACCGGCCACAAGCCGGTCCTGCCATGAGGCTGGGCCGGTTCCGCTGGTGGCACATCGACGAGGTGCTGCCCATCGAGGCGGACCTGTTCGGTGCCGAGCAGTGGTCGGCGGCGATGTTCTGGAACGAACTCGCCAACGGGCACTTCTACCTGGTCGCCACCGACGACGACGTCACCGACGACGACGCCACCGGCGACGACGGCGCCGTGCTCGGCTACGCCGGGCTGGCCGTGTCCCCGCCCGACGAGGCGTGGGTGCAGAACGTCGCGGTCCGCCGGGACGCCCAGCGCCGTGGGATCGGCCGGCTGCTGCTGGAGGCGCTGCTCGCCGAGGCGGCCCGGCGCGGCGCCCGCAGCACGCTGCTGGAGGTCGCCGCGGACAACGCGCCCGCGCAACGGCTCTACGCCACGTACGGCTTCGAGCCGATCGGCGTACGGCGCGGCTACTACCAACCGAGCAACACCGACGCGCTGGTCATGCAGCGCAACGAGGACTGACGCGCATGGCTGACGAACCCCTGATCCTCGGCATCGAGACCTCCTGCGACGAGACCGGCGTGGGCATCGTGCGCGGGCACACGCTGCTCGCCGATGCGCTCGCCTCCAGCGTCGAGGAGCACGCCCGGTTCGGCGGCGTGGTGCCCGAGGTGGCCAGCCGCGCCCACCTGGAGGCCATCGTGCCGACCATGGACCGGGCGCTGCGCGAAGCGGGCGTCACCCTCGCCGACATCGACGCCATCGCCGTGACCTCCGGGCCGGGCCTGGCCGGCGCGCTGCTCGTCGGGGTCGCCGCCGCCAAGGGGTACGCGGTGGCGGCGGAGAAGCCGGTGTACGGCGTGAACCACCTGGCCGCACACGTCGCGGTGGACACGCTGGAACACGGGCCGCTGCCCGAGCCCGCCATCGCGCTGCTGGTCTCCGGCGGGCACTCCTCGCTGCTGCGCGTCGACGACCTGGCCCGCGACGTGGTGCCGCTCGGCGCGACCATCGACGACGCGGCCGGGGAGGCGTTCGACAAGGTGGCCCGGCTGCTCGGGCTGCCGTTCCCCGGTGGGCCGTACATCGACCGGGAGGCGCGCGCCGGCGACCCGGCGGCGATCGCCTTCCCGCGCGGGCTGACCGCCGCGAAGGACCTGGCCGGGCACCGGTACGACTTCTCCTTCTCCGGCCTGAAGACGGCGGTGGCCCGCTGGGTGGAGGCGCGGCAGCGGGCCGGTGAGCCGGTCCCGGTCGCCGACGTGGCCGCGTCCTTCCAGGAGGCGGTCTGCGACGTGCTGGTCGGCAAGGCGATCGACGCCTGCCGCACCAGCGGCATCGACACGCTGGTGATCGGCGGCGGTGTGGCCGCCAACTCGCGGCTGCGGGCGATGGCCGAGCAGCGGGCCGGCAGGCACGGCATCCGGGTGCGTACGCCCCGGCCGAAGCTCTGCACGGACAACGGCGCGATGGTGGCCGCGCTCGGCTCGCACCTGGTGGCCGCGGGTGTCGCGCCGAGCCGGCTGGACCTGCCGGCCGACTCGGCGATGCCGCTGACAGTGGTCAGCGTGTGAGCGGGGAGGGGACCGACATGATCGTCCGGATGTGGGAGGCCAAGGCCGAGCCGTACGGCTTCGCCGACCTGATCACCTGGGTCTGCGAGACCGCGCTGCCCGAGTTCGAGCACGACCCGATGCACGTCTCCAGCGAGGTGTTCTCCTCCACCGACCACCGGCTCGTGGTCATCTCCAAGTGGCGGAACAACCCCCGGGAGCTGCCGGAGCCGCCGGCGCGGCTGATCGCCCGCCCGCCGCACAGCTGGGACTTCACCCAGGTCGACCGCTGACGCGACGGCCGTCACGACGGCCGGAATTGGTTGGCGCCCGGATCGCCCCGGCACCTAGCGTCGGTGGGTCATGCGCTTCTCACCGGCCGGCGATCCCGGCACCCCCGACGCGCGGTCGGCCACCCGATACCTCGTGTGGCTCGCCGGGCGGCACCCCGTCATCTTCGGCGCCGGTCTCGCGCTCGGCGTGATCTGGATGCTGGCCCAGGCGCTGGTGCCGGCCGTGCTCGGCCGCGCCGTGGAAGCCGGCCTGGCCCAACGCGACCCGGACGCGCTGGTGCGCTGGAGCCTGGCCCTGCTCGGGCTGGGTCTGGTGCAGGCCGTCGCCGGGATCCTGCGCCACCGCTGCGCGGTGCACAACTGGCTCGGCGCCGCCTACCGCACCGTCCAGGTGACGGTGGACGCCACCAACCGCCTCGGCGCCGCGCTGCCCCGGCGGGTCGCGGCGGGCGAGGTGGTGAGCATCGGCACCGCCGACATCGAGCACATCGGCGGCGCCATCGACATCACCGCCCGTGGCGCCGGCTCGGTGGTCGGCATCGTCACCGTCGCGGTGATCCTGCTCAACGCCTCCCAGCCGCTCGGCCTCGTCGTCGTGCTCGGGGTGCCGCTGCTGATGGCGCTCGTGGCGCTGCTGATCCGCCCGCTGCACCGGCAGCAGGCCGCGTACCGGGACTCGACCGGCCGGCTCACCGCCCGGGCCGCGGACATCGTCTCCGGCCTGCGCGTGCTGCGCGGGGTCGGCGGCGAGCCGGTCCTGTCCGAGCGCTACCGGCAACGGTCGCAGGCGCTGCGCGCGGACGGGCTGCGGGTGGCCCGGGTCGAATCGCTCCTGCAGGCCGCGCAGATCCTGCTGCCCGGCGTCTTCGTGGTGCTGGTGACCTGGCTCGGCGCCCGGTTCGCGCTGCGCGGCGAGATCAGCGCCGGCGAGCTGGTCTCGTTCTACGGCTACACCGCGTTCCTGGTCAGCCCGCTGCGCAACCTCACCGAGGCGGCCGACAAGCTGACCCGGGGACACGTCGCGGCCCGCCGGGTGGTCCGGTTGCTGCGGCTCGCGCCGGAGTTCACCGACCCGGCCACCCCGGTGCCGGTGCCGGCCGGTCCGGGCGAGCTGGCGGACGTACGCTCCGGACTCGTCCTGCGACCGGGCCGGCTCACCGCGCTGGCCACCGCCACCCCGCAGGACGCCACCGAGATCGCCGACCGGCTCGGCCGGTACGCCGACGGGGACGTCACGCTGCACGGCGTACCGCTGCGGGACGTGGCGCTGGCGACGGTGCGGGAGCGGATCCTGGTGGCCGACAACGACGCGCAGCTGTTCAGCGGCGTGCTGCGCACCGAGCTGGACCCGCACGACCGGGCCGAGCCCGGCGCCGTCGAGGCGGCGCTGGCCGCGGCGAGCGCCACCGACATCGTCGAGGCGCTGCCCGGCGGCCTGGACGGCGAGGTCGCCGAACGCGGCCGGGAGTTCTCCGGCGGGCAGCGGCAACGGCTGCGGCTGGCCCGCGCGCTCGTCGCCGACCCGGAGACGTTGATCCTGGTCGAGCCGACCAGCGCGGTGGACGCGCACACCGAGGCGCGCATCGCCGAACGGCTCGGTCCGGCCCGCCACGGCCGGACCACGCTCGTCTGCACCACGAGCCCGCTGGTGCTCGGCCACGCCGACCACGTGGTCTTCGTGGAGGACGGCAAGGTCGTCGCCGAGGGCCGGCACGAGGAACTGCTCGCCGCCGAGCCGCGCTACGCCGCCACGGTGAGCCGGGAGGAGGACCGATGAGCAACGCGCTGCCCGTCGCCGACATCGCCCAGGTCCGCCGGTACGTGCGCGAGCTGATCCGCCGTCACCCGCGTGGCCTGGCCGCCGCGCTCGGCCTGCACGCGCTCGCCGCCGGGGCCGGGCTCGTCGCCCCGCGCCTGCTCGGCGACCTGGTGCAGGGGATCTCCCAGGGCATCGCCGCGACGACAGTGGACCGGGTCGTGGCGGCCATCGCCGCGTTCGTGGTGGTGCAGGCCGTGCTGGTCCGCTTCGCGCACCTGGCCTCGGCCCGGCTCGGTGAGCGGGTGCTCGCCGAGCTGCGGGAGGAGTTCGTCGACCGGGTGCTCGCGCTGCCGCTGGCCACAGTCGAGCGGGCCGGCACCGGCGACCTGCTCACCCGCACCTCGCGGGACGTCGCCGCGCTGTCCCGTACGGTCCGGTTCGCCGGGCCGGAGACGCTCATCGCGGCGCTGACAGTGCTGCTGATCCTCGGCGCGCTGCTGCTGACCGGTCCGCTGCTGGTGCTGCCCAGCCTGCTGGCGGTGCCGGTGCTGTGGGCCGGCACGCGCTGGTACCTGCGCCGCGCGCCGCAGGGCTACCTGCGGGAGAACGCCGCCTACTCGGACATCACCGACGGGATCAGCGAGACGGTCGAGGGGGCGCGGACCACCGAGGCGCTGCGGCAGGCGGCCCGCCGCCGGGCCCGCGGCGACGCGGACATCCGCCGGTCGTACGCGGCCGAGCGCTACACGCTCCACCTGCGGACCGTGTTCTGGCCGGTGGCCGAGTTCGGCTACCTGGTGCCGATGGTGGCGACCCTGCTCATCGGCGGCTGGTTCCACCTGAAGGGCTGGGCCAGCCTCGGCCAGGTCACCGCCGCCACGCTCTACGCCCAGCAGCTCACCGACCCGATCGAGCGGCTGCTCGGCTGGCTGGACGAGTTCCAGGTCGGCGGCGCCTCGCTGGCCCGGCTGCTCGGGGTGGCCGTCGAACCGGACGAGCGCGCCAGGGCATCCGCCACGCCGGACGAGCGCGCCGCCGCTCCGGGCAGTGCGGGCGGCGACGGCCGGCTGGCCGCGCACGACGTCCGGTACGCGTACCGCCCGGGTCACGACGTGCTGCACGGCGTGACGCTGGAACCCCGGCCGGGGGAGCGGCTGGCGATGGTCGGCCCGTCCGGGGCGGGCAAGTCGACGCTGGGCCGGCTGCTGGCCGGCGTGCACGCGCCGAACGCCGGCACTGTGACGGTGGACGGCCGCCCGCTGGCCGGGATGCCCCTGGCCGAGCTGCGTACCCATGTCGCGCTCGTCAGCCAGGAGCACCACGTGTTCATCGGCACGCTCGCCGACAACGTGGCGATGGTCCGGCCGGACGCCGACCCGGAGCGGGTACGCGCGGCGCTGGCCGCCGTCGACGCGCTGGACTGGGCGCTGGCCCTGCCGGACGGGCTCGACACGCAGGTCGGCGCGGGCGGACACCCGCTCACCCCGGCGCAGGCGCAGCAGCTCGCGCTGGCCCGGCTGGTGCTCGCCGACCCGCACACGCTGGTGCTGGACGAGGCCACCTCGCTGATCGACCCGCGGGCGGCCCGGGCCCTGGAACGGTCGCTGGCGGCGGTGCTTCAGGGCCGTACCGTCATCGCCATCGCGCACCGGCTCTTCTCCGCGCACGACGCGGACCGCGTGGCGGTGGTCGCCGACGGCCGGATCACCGAGCTGGGATCACACGACGAGCTGGTCGCGGCCGGTGGCTCGTACGCCGCGCTGTGGCGTTCCTGGCACGGCTGAGAACGCGCGACGGGCCCCGGCGACATGCCGGGGCCCGCTCGACGGACGGCTCACGAACGGCGGGTCAGCCGCCAGGTCGCGTACCCGCCGGTGCCGAGCGCGATCAGGAACACCGCCCACACCACCCCGGTGCCGACCTGGAGCCCACCACCACTGCCCACGTTGGCCTGGGCGGCGGCGACGAGCGAGTCGCTCTGCGCGGGCGGCAGCGCGGCCGGCGGCAACTGCTGCCAGCGCACCAGCCCGGTGCTCTCCAGCATGGTCATGTGGTCGTTGACGAACGTGTTGGCGTCCTCGGCCAGCTTGCGCACGATCGGGTCGCGGGTGCTGGCCCGGACCGCGCCGATCACCGGGAAGATCTTGCCGTGGGCGACCCGCAGCCGGGTGACGAAGATCTGGTCGAACCGGGCGCCGGTGGCGTTCCGCATCTCGGTCAGCCACCCCTGCTGCTCGGCCGTCGGATCCGTCGGCAGGGTGGCGCCGAGCTTGTTGGCCGCCTCGACCACGAGCTGGTCCAGCTCCGCGTGCTGCTTGGCGATCTCCGCGCCGACCTCGCGTACCCGGGCGGACTGGCCCTTCTCGGCCGCCATCTGCCCGGCCGGCATCTCCCACAGCCCGGCCAGCCGTACGCCGTTGAGCAGCGTCATGTCGGCGGCGTTCATCTGCACGCCGGGGTTGGGTGCGGCCTGCGCCGTCCCGGGAACGACGCCGATCCCCGCGCCCAGCGCGGCGAGCAGCAGTACCACCCGGTGCGCCAGCTTGCGGCGTGCGGATTCCAGCGATGCCATGGTTGCGGTGCCTCCTCGGTCCGGACCGGTACGCGGGGTCGTGGACGGCCGCGCAAGCCGGCCGCCCGTCCGCACACTGGTACGGATCGGCGGGCCGATCAGTTCAGCGGGTCGGCGAGGAGTCGTTCGAACGCCAGCTCGGCGGCGCCGATCAGCGCCGCGTCGTCACCGAGCTTCGGGGTACGCAGCCGCACGTGCTCCAGGCACGCGGGCAGCCCGTTGGAGTTGAGCCGGCTGCGCACCTGCGCGGCGGAGGCCAGGTAGAGGTCGCGCATGGTGCCGCCGAAGATGACCATCTCCGGGTTGAAGATGTTGACCAGGTTCGCGACGCCGAAGCCGAGCCAGTCGCCGGCCTGCCGTACCGCGGTCTGGGCGCGGGCGTCGCCGCGGTCGGCGGCGTCGAAGACGGCGAGCAGCGCGTCCCGGCCGCGCGCCTCGGACCGGCCGGCGGCGCGCAGCAGCCCGTGCTCGCCGATCTCGGTCTCCCAGCAGCCGCGCCGGCCGCAGTCGCAGCGCACCCCGTCGCGGACCACCACCATGTGGCCGACCTCGCCGCCGTAGCCGCCGTGCCCGGTCAGCCGCCGCCCTCCGGCGATGATGCCCGCGCCCACACCGACGTCGCCGTAGAGGTAGATGACGTTGTCGCAGCCGACCGCCGCACCGCGGGCGTGCTCGGCGTACGCGGCCACGTCGGCCACGTTGCCCACCGTGATCGGTACGTCTATTCCCAGCTCGACGGCGAGCGCGGCGCCGATCGGCTCGTCCACCCAGCCGGTTGTGGGGCTGAGCCGGACCAGACCGTCCTCCCGGCGGACCATGCCGCAGACCGCCAGCCCGGCGCCCACGCAGACCGCGTCCGCCGGCACCGACTGGTGCATCTCCTTGACCGCGCCCGCGAGCAGCGGGGCGGCCTCCCCGGCGACCAGGTTGCGCGGCCGGTCCATCTCCCGGCGGTCGAGCACCTCACCGCCGAGCCCGACCCGCGCGGCCCGCAGCCGGTCCACCTCGACGCTGTACGCGTACGCGTAGACCCGTTCCGACTCGGGCCGGACGACGAGTGACGGTCGTCCGGCCCGGCCGGTCTCCTTCGGCGTCCCCTCGCTGACCAGACCGGCGCCGGCCAGGTCCGCGGTCAGCGCGCCGATGGTGCTGCGGTTGAGGCCGAGCGCGGTGGTCAGCTCGGCCCGGGTGGTGGCGCCGTGAACGTGTACGTAGCGGAGCAATGCGCCCAGGTTCTGCCGACGGATCTCGTCCTGACTGGGGCCCGCGCGCATTGCCACTGCCATCGTGTCGATAACCGGGATCAGCGGGTACCGGTTGCGGCCGAACGTCGCCGGGACAGCGCGTCGACGCCGGCGGCGAGGAGCAGCACCAGGCCGGTGAAGATGAACTTCAGCCCGGAGCTGAGGTCGAGCAGTCCCATACCGTTGATGATGACAGCCACCACCGCGCCGCCCAGCACCGCGTTGATCATGCGGCCTTTGCCCCCGAAGAGGCTGGTGCCGCCGATGACGGCCGCGCCGACCGCGTAGAGGAGCACGTTGCTGCCACCGGTGTTGGGATCCACCGACCGGTCCCGGCTCGCGGCGATGATGCCGCCGACGGCCGCCATGCCCGAGCAGATCACGAAGGCCGAGATCTTGAGCCGGTCCACGTTGATGCCGGCCCGTCGCGCCGCCTCGGCGTTGCCGCCGACCGCGTAGAGGTGACGGCCGTAGGCCGTGCGGTTGAGCACGAATGTCCAGAACACCAGGAGGAGCGCGACGATCGGCACGACCACCGGCATGCCCTTGTTCGAGGTGATCAGCGGGTTGATGCTGCGCTCCTGGTTGAGCACGTAGACCGCGAGCACGATCAGCAGCGCCAGTCCGCCGATCCGGGCGCCCATCACGGCTGCCGGTTCGGTCACCAGTCCCCGGGAGATCCGGTTGCGGTGACGCAGCAGCTGGACGACGGCGTAGCCGAGGATCGCGACGGCGGCGAGCAGCCAGCCGATGGCCGGCGCGATGCGGCCGTTCTCGATGCCGACGATCACGTCGTCGCTGATCGAGATGTTGCTGCCCTCCTTCATGAGCAGCAGCACCACGCCCTGGAAGGCGAGGAAGCCGGCCAGGGTCACCACGAAGGACGGGATGCCCACCTTCGCGACCAGGAATCCGAGGATCAGGCCGATCAGCACACCGGTGATCAGGGCCGCGAGGACGGCGACGTACCAGGGGTAGCCGAGCACGCTGACCACGTTCGCCAGGATTCCGGCGCAGACGCCGCTGGCGAAGCCGGCGGAGAGGTCGATCTCGCCGAGCAGGAGCACGAAGATCAGCCCCATGGCGATCACGGTGACCGCGGCACCCTGGGTGAAGAGGTTGGCGAAGTTCCCCGCGGAGAAGAAGACCGGGCGCACGATGGTGAACACCACGCAGAGCACGACGAGGCCGATGACCGCGGGCAGGGCGCCCAGGTCACCGCCGCGTACCCGGGCGAGGTAGTTGCGGACGTGGTCGCCGACGGTGTGTGCGGGCGTGACGGCGGCCGGTCCTTCCTTCTTCACGGCGGTGGCGGTCATCGGAGCGCTCCCGAGGTTGCGTCGGCGGATTCGGTGCCGTTGCCGGGGTCGGTGGAGAGACCGAGGTTGCCGGAACGGCCCGCGGTGATCAGCTCGACCACCTGCGAGTGGGTGATGTCGCTGGTCTTCACCTGGGCGACCATCTGGCCGAGGTAGAGCGCGGCGATCCGGTCGGAGACGGCGAAGACGTCGTTCATGTTGTGCGAGATGAGCACCACGGCCAGGCCGTTGTCGGCCAGCCGGCGCACCAGCTCCAGCACCTGGGCGGTCTGCGCGACGCCGAGCGCGGCGGTCGGCTCGTCCAGGATGACGAGCCTGCTGTTCCAGAGCACGGCCTTGGCGATGGCGACGGTCTGCCGCTGGCCGCCGGAGAGGCTGGCCACGTGCTGGCGCAGCGACTTCACGGTGCGCACGCTCAGGCCGGCGAGCGTCTCGGCGGCCATCTGCTCCATGGTCGGCTCGTCGAGCACGATGCCGCTGCGCTTCTCCCGGCCGAGGAACATGTTCTGCACGATGTCGAGGTTGTCGCAGAGCGCGAGGTCCTGGTAGACGACCTCGATCCCGAGGTCGGCGGCGTCGCGGGGGCTGTTGATGCTGACCGGCTTGCCGTCGAAGAGGAACTCGCCGGCGTCGGTGGGGTGGATGCCGCTGATGCACTTGACCAGGGTCGACTTGCCGGCGCCGTTGTCGCCGACGAGCGCCGTCACCTCGCCGGGGTGCGCGGCGAAGGCGACGTCACGCAGCACCTGGACGGGACCGAAGCTCTTGTCGATCCCGCGTAGCTCCAGCAGGGGGGTTGCGGACACGGGGTTCTCCTTTGGGCGGAGGGAGGTCTCGGATCCCGTCCGGCGCGGGCGCCGCCCGGCACGGGTCTCCCCGTGCCGGGCGGCGCCGCCTGAGGCGGGTGGGTCAGCTCACGCCGGCGTCGGTGCAGAGCTTCGCGAAGGCACCGGTGCAGAGCTCTTCCTTGGTGACGTAGCCGTCGGCCACCACGTCCTTGACGTTGTCCTTGTAGATGGCCTTGGGCTCCAGCAGCACGGCCGGCACGTCCCGGTTGCCCTCCGGGTCCTTGACCGTCTGGCCGGTGTCCTTCCGCTCGCCCTTGGCGAGCGCGATGGCCAGCTCGGCGGCGGCGTCCGCCTCCTTCTTGACCGCCTTGTAGACGGTCATGCACTGGTCACCGGCGAGGATGTTCTGCAGGCCCTGGACGGTGGCGTCCTGGCCGGTCACCGGCACCTTGCCGTTGAGCTGGTTCTTCTTCAGCACCGAGATGGCTGCGTTGCCCAGGCCGTCGTTGGCGGCGAGCACGCCGTCGATCTTGCCCTTCTGCTGGGTGAGCATCTGCTCGAAGATCACGCCGGCCTGCGCGTTGTCCCAGTCCGGGACGTTCTGGTCCGGGCCCTTCGTGTAGTCACCGGAGTCGAACTTCGGCTTGAGGATCGAGTCGTAGCCGTTCTTGAACAGGGTGGCGTTGTTGTCGGTCTGGGAGCCGTTCAGGTAGGCGACGACCGGCTTCTGCGCGCCCTTGTCGGTCAGGCACTTGCTGAGGCCCTCGCCCTGGAGCTTGCCGACCGCCTCGTTGTCGAAGCTGACGTAGTACTGGGCGGAGCCGCCCAGGGTCAGCCGGTCGTAGTCGATGGTCGCGACGCCCTGCGACTTGGCCTTCTCCAGCACGGCCTTGCCGGTGCCCGAGTCGAGGTTGACGATCATGAGGGCGGTGACGCCGCTGGTCAGCATGCCGTCGGCGATGGTGGAGAAGGCGGACTTGTCGCCCTGGGCGTTCTGGATCGTGTAGTCGACGCCGGCGGCCTTGAACGCCGCCTCCAGGTACTTGCGGTCCGCGCCCTCCCAGCGGGCGGAGGACTTGCTGTCCGGCAGGATCACGCCGATCTTCGGCTTCTTGGCGTTGGAGCCGCCGGCCTCGTCGGAAGAACCGCCGTTGTCACCACAGGCGGCCATGCTGCCGGTCGCGAGAAGACCGACGGCCGCGAAGGTGAGGAAGCCCTTGCGCATGTGCAGGGTCCTTTCGGAGGTGGGGGAGTGGTGATGTTTTGTTGTGTCCGGCAACGTATTCCCCGCTTCCCATGCGCCGCAAGACTGCCGAGGTCAGAAGTTTGTTGGCGGCGGTAACAATTCAGCAACGCGGTTGTCACCCACGGGACACCACCGGGAGAGCGCGTTCCGGGAACGCTCCCACACGTACCGTCACGACCCCGCTCAGGTGGCGGCGATCGATGCCGTCGTCGCCCCGGTGAGGGCCACCAGATCCGTCGGCGCGAGCTGCACCTGCAACCCCCGGCGACCCGCCGAGACGTACACCGTCGGATGCGCCAGCGCCGAGGCGTCGATGACAGTCGGTAGCCGCTTGCGCTGCCCGAGCGGGCTGATGCCGCCGCGGACGTATCCGGTCGCCCGCTCGGCGGTCGTCCGGTCCGCCATCGTGGCCCGCTTGCCGCCGGCAGCGGCGGCGAGCGCCTTCAGGTCCAGCTCGCCGGTCACCGGCACCACCGCCACCGTGAGCCCGCCGTCGACCTCGGTGACGAGCGACTTGAACACCCGCTCCGGCGCCACCCCGAGCGCGGTCGCCACTAGCGCGCCGTAGTTCGGCGCGTCCGGCGACACGTCGTAGGTGTGGGTGCTGTGGGCGATCTTCCGCTTGCTCAGCAACGCGATCGCCGGAGTGCCGGGGCCCGCCATGGGCGTCAAGCTAGCCCGGCCGTCGGCCGACCGCGAGCCGAAACCGCGCGCCGGGGTCAGCCGCCGGCCGGAACCGGCCGGCAGACGAGCACCGTGGGAGCGCCGGCCACCCGGGTCAGCGCCAGACCGGCCGCCTCGTCGCCGGACAGCCGCAGGTCGCGGCGCAGCTTCTCCGGCTCCAGCGCCGACCCGCGCTTACGGATCTCGACCCGGCCGACCCGCCGCTCCCGCAGCAGGGAGCGCAGCCGCTTCAGCGAGAACGGCAGTACGTCGGTGATCTCCAGGCAGCGGGCGAACGGGGTGGGCCGGGCCTGGTCGCCGTACAGGTAGGCGATCGACGGGTCGGCGAGCGTGGCGTCCAGGTCGGCGGCCAGTTCGGCGACCAGGTGCGCGCGCACCACAGCCGGATCCGGGTCGTAGAGGAACCGCCGGACCGGTCCCACCGGCGCCTCCTGCCCGCCCGTGCCGGTGAGGAGCGACACCGCGTCGTCGCGCTCGCGCAGCACCGTGGCGCGGCGCGGGACCTCGGCCAGCTCGCCGCACCACAGTGCCGCCTCGACCAGGTCGCCGTCCACGCTCACCCACTCCGCCTCGGCGCCGCCCGGGATGAGCGCGTGGTCCAGCCCGGGCGCCACCTTCACCACCGTGCGCGGCACCCGCGCGGCCAGGCCGGTGACGAAGTCCCACGGCGGCGAGTAGGCGTTCGGGTCGAAGACGCGCCGCCCGGTGCCCGCCCGCCGCCGCGCCGGATCGCAGAACACCGCGTCCACCCCGGTCACGTCGAACGCCGTGGCGTCACCGCAGGAGACCGTCACCAGATCGGCGAGCCCGGCCGCCTCGGCGTTCGCGGCGGCCATCGTGGCGGTCACCGGGTCGGCCTCCACCGCGTACACCCGGATGCCGGCGCGGGCCGCGGCGAGCGCGTCGGCCCCCAGGCCGCACCCCAGGTCGGCCAGCGTGGTCACGCCCGCGGCGCGCAGCCGTGCCGCGCGCCGGTCGGCGACCACGCGGCGGGTCGCCTGCTCCAGCCCCGCCCGGGTGAGGAACATCCCGCCCGCCGCCGCGAGCCCGCCGGGAAGGCCGGCCGAGCGCAGCGCGGCCGCCGCCGCCAGCGGGTCGCCGCCGGCCACCCGCTCGGCCGCGGCAAGCGCCGCCGACCCCTCGGGGGTACGCAGCGCGGCGAGCTGGTCGAGATCCACGCGCTCATTCTCCCGGCCCGGTTCCGGCGCGACACGGAGGGCGACGCGTTGGCACTCTCCTTGACGGAGTGCTAGCCGAGGAATAACCTGCGATTAGCACTCTCACCCTGAGGGTGCCAACACCCGAGCCTCGTGCCCGGGGGTTGAGCGCCAGGCGGACCGGCACCCGCGACGACGGCCCCGCCCGGTGGCATGTGGCAGATTGACGCTGGTCGGCATGCCGGCCGGCAACGACACCAAGTACCCGGGAGGGTATGCCCGTGACTACCGCGACCAAGGTTGCGATCAAGCCGCTCGAGGACCGCATCGTGGTCCAGGCGAACGAGGCCGAGACCACCACCGCCTCGGGCATCGTGATCCCCGACACCGCCAAGGAGAAGCCGCAGGAGGGCACCGTCCTCGCTGTCGGCCCGGGCCGGATCGACGACAAGGGCAACCGCGTGCCGATCGACGTGAAGGTCGGCGACACCGTCCTCTACTCGAAGTACGGCGGCACCGAGGTCAAGTACGCCGGCGAGGAGTACCTGGTGCTCTCCGCCCGCGACGTCCTCGCGGTCATCGAGAAGTAAGCAACCGATCAGTGTCGTTGCCCCGGTCCGGCTCGCCGGGCCGGGGCAACGTCGCTTCGAAGGGATACTGATGGCGAAGATCCTCAGCTTCTCGGACGACGCCCGGCACCTGCTGGAGCACGGTGTCAACGCCCTCGCGGACGCGGTGAAGGTCACCCTCGGCCCGCGCGGGCGCAACGTCGTCCTGGACAAGAAGTTCGGTGCGCCCACGATCACCAACGACGGCGTGACCATCGCCAAGGAGATCGAGCTCACCAACCCGTACGAGAACCTCGGCGCGCAGCTGGTCAAGGAGGTGGCGACCAAGACCAACGACGTCGCCGGCGACGGGACCACCACCGCCACCGTGCTGGCCCAGGCCATGGTCCGCGAGGGCCTGCGCAACGTGGCCGCCGGCACCAACCCGACCGGCCTGAAGCGCGGCATCGACGCGGCGGCCGCCAAGGTCTCCGAGGCGCTGCTCGGCAAGGCCGTCGAGGTCGCCGGCAAGGAGTCGATCGCGCACGTCGCGACCGTCTCCGCGCAGGACGCCGCGATCGGCGAGCTGATCGCCGAGGCGATGGAGAAGGTCGGCCGCGACGGCGTCATCACCGTCGAGGAGGGCTCCGCGCTCACCACCGAGCTGGAGGTGACCGAGGGTCTGCAGTTCGACAAGGGCTTCATCTCGCCGAACTTCGTCACCGACCTGGAGGCGCAGGAGGCGGTCCTGGAGGACCCGTACATCCTGATCACCACCCAGAAGATCTCGGCGATCGAGGAGCTGCTGCCGCTGCTGGAGAAGGTCCTCCAGAACAACAAGCCGCTGCTCATCGTCGCCGAGGACGTCGAGGGCCAGGCCCTGTCCACGCTGGTGGTCAACGCGCTGCGCAAGACCGTCAAGGTCTGCGCCGTCAAGGCCCCCGGCTTCGGCGACCGCCGCAAGGCGATGCTCCAGGACATGGCGATCCTGACCGGCGCCGAGCTGGTCGCCCCGGAGCTGGGCTACAAGCTCGACCAGGTCGGCCTGGAGGTGCTCGGCACCGCCCGCCGCGTCGTGGTCGACAAGGAGAACACCACTGTCGTCGACGGTGGCGGGCAGGCCGCCGAGGTCGCCGACCGGGTCGCGCAGATCCGCAAGGAGATCGAGGCCTCCGACTCCGAGTGGGACCGGGAGAAGCTGGCCGAGCGGCTGGCGAAGCTCTCCGGCGGCATCGCCGTGATCAAGGTCGGCGCGGCCACCGAGGTCGAGATGAAGGAGCGCAAGCACCGCATCGAGGACGCCATCGCCGCGACCAAGGCCGCGGTCGAGGAGGGTACGGTCCCGGGTGGCGGCGCCGCCCTGGCCCAGATCCTGCCGGTGCTCGACGACGACCTGGGCTTCACCGGTGACGAGAAGGTCGGCGTCTCGATCGTGCGCAAGGCGCTCGTCGAGCCGCTGCGCTGGATCGCGCAGAACGCCGGCCACGACGGCTACGTGGTGGTGGAGAAGGTTGTCGGCCAGGACTGGGGCAACGGCCTCGACGCCGCCACCGGCGAGTACGTCGACCTGGCCAAGTCCGGCATCATCGACCCGGTGAAGGTGACCCGCAACGCGGTCAGCAACGCCGCCTCGATCGCCGGCCTGCTGCTCACCACCGAGAGCCTCGTGGTGGAGAAGCCGGCCGAGCCGGAGCCGGCCGCCGCCGGTGGGCACGGCCACTCGCACGGTCACGGCCACCAGCACGGCCCGGGCTTCTGACCCGAGGAGCACGCCCGACGTCAGGGCACACCGCCGACCCGGTGGTGTGCCCTGACGCGTATCTGCTTACGGAACGCTGACGACATTGGCAGCCGGCCCGGCGGGTCGACCAGACTGGACGCCGTGAGCACCCTCTCCCGCCGCCGCGCGGCGACGGCCGGTGTCGTCGCCACCGTGGTGACCCTCGGCACCGCCGAACCCGTGGCGGTCCTGACCGGTCCCCGGTCCGCTCCGCTCGTCGCCGTCGGCGGACTCGTCGTCGACCTGGTCCCCGAGCCGCTCAAGCAGTTCGCCATCGACGTCTTCGGCACGTACGACAAGATCGCCCTGCTGGTCGGGACCGCGCTGCTGCTGGCCGCTTTCGGGGCGCTGCTCGGCCTGGCGGCGGCCCGGCGGCTGGTGCTCGGCCTGGCCGGGGTCACCGCGTTCACGGTGCTCGGCGTGGCCGCCGCGCTGACCCGGGCCGGCGCGAACGCGTTCGACGCGCTGCCCTCCCTGGTCGGCGGCGGACTCGGCGCGCTGACGCTCTGGGCCTTCGTGGCCGGACCGCTGAGCGCCGATCGGGCACCCCGCGCCACGCCGCCGTCCGCGCCGCCCCCGGCGGTCGCCGCGCTCGCCCGCGAGGGGGAGACCCCCGGCGGCTGGGAGCCGGTCCGGCACGACGACGCGGAGTCGCGGCGGCGGTTCCTGCGTGGCGCCGGGCTGCTCACCGGCGCGGCGGCTGTGGCCGGGCTGGGCGGGCACTGGCTGGCCGGCCGGCGCGGCGTGTCGGCGGCCCGGGAGGCGGTGACGCTGCCCGCCCCGGCCGCCCCCGCACCGCAGGTGCCGGCCGGAGCGGACCTGTCGCTGCCCCGGCTCGCGCCGTACGTCACACCGAACCGGGAGTTCTACCGGATCGACACCGCGCTCGTGGTGCCGCAGGTCGATCCGGCCACCTGGCGGCTGCGCATCCACGGTCGGGTGCGCAACCCGATCGAGCTGAGCTTCGACGACCTGCTGGCCCGTCCGATGGTCGAGCGGTACGTGACGCTCGCCTGCGTCTCCAACGAGGTGGGCGGCGACCTGATCGGCAACGCGCGGTGGCTCGGCGTACCGATCAAGGAGCTGCTCGACGAGGCCGACCCGGAGGACGGCGCGGACCAGGTGGTGGGTCGCGCCGTCGACGGCTGGACCTGCGGCACGCCGACGTCGGTGCTGCGCGACGGGCGGGACGCCCTGCTCGCGGTGGGCATGAACGGCGAACCGCTGCCGATCCAGCACGGCTTCCCGGTGCGGATGGTGGTGCCCGGCCTCTACGGGTACGTGTCGGCCTGCAAGTGGCTCACCGAGCTGGAGCTGACCAGCTTCGCCGACTTCGACGCGTACTGGGTGCCGCGCGGCTGGTCCGCGCAGGGCCCGATCAAGACGCAGTCCCGGATCGACACGCCCCGGCCCCGCAGCCGCCCGGCCGCCGGCCCGGTGACGGTGGCGGGCGTGGCGTGGGCGCAGCATCGTGGCATCCGCCGCGTCGAGGTACGCGCCGACGGCGGCCCGTGGCAGGAGGCGACGCTCGCCCCGGCGGTGTCGGCTGACACCTGGGTGCAGTGGTCCTGGCGGTGGGACGCGACGCCGGGCGAGCACACGCTCCAGGTCCGGGCGACCGACACGGCGGGCGAGACCCAGACGGAACAGCACGCCCCGGTAGCCCCCGACGGCGCGACGGGATGGCACACAGTGCGGGTCACGGTCACCTGACGACCGCCCCACCCCGAAAGATCAACACCAGCTCCCCGAAGTGGTGGCATCAGAGGCTCCGCGATATGACCATTTCGCCGAGCTGGTGTTGATCACGCGAGGGCCGGGCCCGACGCGACGACGCCGCGCCCCGGAATCGGGGCGCGGCGTCGGGGGTCGTGGAGCCGGTCAGGCGACCTTGCGCTGGTCCGGCACGGCGGTGTTGTGCGGGCGGCCGAGGCGCGCCTCCAGGCGGGCGATGTCCACCCGGGTCTGCCGGCGGTCGGCCAGGTCCTCCCAGCCGAGCGCGAGCAGCCGCAGCCGCTCGGACTCGCTGAACCCGCCCCAGACGCCGTACGGCTCGCGGACGGAGAGCGCGTGCGCGGCGCACTCGGCGCGTACCGGGCAGGCGCGGCAGACCGACTTGGCGCCGGTTTCGCGGCGCAGCCGGGAGGAGCCGCGCTCGCCGTCCGGGTGGAAGAACTGCGCGCTGTCGCGGCCACGGCAGGCCCCGAGCCGCTGCCAGTCCCAGAGCTCGTCGATCGGTCCAGGCAGCCTACGTACGTTCGACATCAGCACCCCTCCTCCCGCGCGGCACCGCGGAGAATGTTCGTTGCCAGCTACCGGGCGGCGGTCCGCGCGGGATGCCGGTTCCGGATGAACCCCTCGGTACCCGAGCGGTCCGCGCCTCACACATCTGTGATCGAAAACCTCGGACACTCGGCGGCATATGCCCCATCTGTCGGAAAAGTTCGGATGATTGCCCGGAACCCCCTCCCGACCCCACCTCCGCATGGTCTGCTCTGAGTCGGAGAGGAGACCACTGTGCGTAGTGTTCTTGTGTGCGTTCGGACACCATTGGCGGCCCAGCATCTGACCTCCGCGGCGGCGCGGCTCGGGCTGTCCGGCGTCGTCCGGACGGCCGTCTCCGATCCGGAGGTGATGTTGCGGCTCGCCGAGCGTCCGGTGGACGTGGTGCTCGCCGACACCGCCCTGACCCGCCCGGACAGCGCCGGCTTCGTCCGGCGGGTGCTCGCCCGCGCCCCGCAGGCGGCGGTGCTGCTGCTCGGCGCCGAGGAGTCGGAGTCGGCGGCGGCCACCATCAGCGCCGGGGCGCGCGGGCTGATCCAGAACGCCGACCACGACCTGACCAGCGCGGTCGCCAAGGCGCTGCTGCTGCTCTCCGCCCCCGGCCGGAGCAACCGGCACCGGGTGGCGGACACCGCCCGGGACGCGGCGGCGGTGGGCGGGCCGACCCGGTCGGCGGCGCCGGGGCGTACCCAGGGTGGGCCCGGCTGGCCGGCGACGGCCCCGGTGGACGCCGCGGGCCTGCCCACGGTGGTGCCGGTGCAACGGGGCGAGGACCCGGACGACCCGGCGGCGGCCGACGGCGCGGAGGCGCCCCGGCCGGGCACGGCCCAGCGGCCGGCGCGGACGCCGCGCAGCGCGATCGGGCTGACCGAGCGGGAGCTTCAGGTGCTGCTCGGCATGGCCGAGGGCAAGAGCAACGCGGAGATCGGGCGGGAGCTGTTCGTCTCCGAGGACACGGTCAAGACGCACGCCCGGCGGCTGTTCCGCAAGCTCGGCGCCCGCGACCGGGCGCACGCCGTGGCGGCCGGATTCCGGGCCGGCCTGGTCGCCTGACCCCGGCGGGAGTCACTCCGACGCGGAGTCGTCGGTGCCCTCGGTGAGCGTGTCGTGCACGCCGTCGGCGTAGCCGCGGGCGTAGTCCCAGCTCACGTAGTGGTCCGGGTCCGGGTCGTAGGCCGGCTCGTGCACCCGGGGACGCCCCGAGTTGAGCAGGTGGCGCAGGTTGCCGCGCAGCAGATCCCAGTCGAAGTAGTGCGGCTCGCGGCAGTCCTCGCACTCGATCACCAGGCCGCGCACGCCGATCGGCTGGAGCAGCGCCTGGTAGATCTCCAGATCGGCGAGATCCTCCAGGACGTCCTGGCGCTCGACCTCGGTCAGCGGGTCGAGCGCGTCGTCGTCGCCGGGATCGTGCAGGCCGGCAGCCGGATCGGCCGGGTCGCCGTTGAACGGGTCGATGGGCTCGTCGTGCACCCCCTCACCGTAGACCCCGAGCCGCCGGAAAGCCCGCCCCAGCCCGTGCTGTGGCCCTGCCTACCCTCGGGCCCGCCGCTGCCCGGGCCGGGACGGGTAGGTGGGTACGATGAGGCGACGCGCCGTCACCAGGCGCCTGCCGGTGCCCCCGCGCGCCGCCTCGCTGCAGCCCGTTCGACCAGCTCAGGGGAGCAATCGTGGAGAATTCGCCCAGCACCGAGATCCCGGCCGGCACCGACGGCGGGGAGCTGGGTGGCCATCTGCCCGAGCTGCCGGCCGGTTCGGCCCGGGTGGTGCCGCTCGGGCTGACCTTCGACGACGTACTGCTCCAGCCGGGCGAGTCGGACGTCGTGCCCAGCCGCGTCAACACCCGCACCCGCCTCACCCGCAACATCGAGCTGACCGTGCCGCTGCTGTCGAGCGCGATGGACACGGTCACCGAGGCGCGGATGGCGATCGCCATGGCCCGCCAGGGCGGCATCGGCGTGCTGCACCGCAACCTCTCCGTCGAGGACCAGGCGCTCCAGGTCGACCTGGTGAAGCGCTCCGAGTCCGGCATGATCACCAACCCGGTGACCGCCAGCCCGGACGACACGCTGCGCGAGGTCGACGCGCTCTGCGGGCGCTACCGCATCTCCGGCGTGCCGGTGGTGGACGGGCAGGGCCAGCTCGTCGGCATCGTCACCAACCGCGACATGCGGTTCGTCTCCGACCCGGCCACGCCGGTGCGCGAGATCATGACCCGCACCCCGCTGATCACCGCCCCGGTCGGCGTGAGCAAGGACGACGCGCTCGGTCTGCTGCGCCAGCACAAGATCGAGAAGCTGCCGATCGTGGACGCGGGCGGCAAGCTGCGCGGCCTGATCACGGTGAAGGACTTCACCAAGAGCGAGCAGTACCCGAACGCCACCAAGGACGACGCGGGCCGGCTCCGGGTCGCCGCCGCGGTCGGCGTGGGCGAGGACGGCTACAAGCGGGCCCGCGCGCTGGTCGACGCCGGCGTGGACGTCGTGATCGTGGACACCGCGCACGGTCACCAGCGGGCCGTGCTGGAGATGGTGGCCCGGCTCAAGCGGGACGTCACCATCGACATCGTGGGCGGCAACATCGCCACGTACGCGGGCGCGAAGGCGCTCGTCGAGGCCGGCGCGGACGGCGTGAAGGTGGGCGTCGGACCGGGCGCCATCTGCACCACCCGGATCGTGGCCGGGGTCGGCGTACCGCAGATCACCGCGATCATGGAGGCGGCCCGCGCCGCCCGCCCCGCCGGCGTGCCGGTGATCGGCGACGGCGGCATTCAATACTCCGGCGACATCGCCAAGGCCCTGGTGGCCGGCGCCGACACGGTGATGCTCGGCAGCCTGCTCGCCGGCTGCGAGGAGAGCCCCGGTGAGCTGATCTTCATCAACGGCAAGCAGTACAAGGCGTACCGGGGGATGGGCTCGCTCGGCGCGATGCAGTCGCGCGGCCAGGGCAAGTCCTACTCCAAGGACCGCTACTTCCAGCAGGACGTGCTCGCCGAGGACAAGCTGGTCCCGGAGGGCGTCGAGGGGCAGGTGCCCTACCGGGGGCCGCTGTCCGCCGTCGCCCACCAGCTCATCGGCGGGCTGCGCGCCGCGATGGGGTACGTGGGCGCGGAGAGCATCCCGGAGCTGCACCGGCGTGGCCGGTCACCAGCGGGCCGTGCTGGAGATGGTGGCCCGGCTCAAGCGGGACGTCACCATCGACATCGTGGGCGGCAACATCGCCACGTACGCGGGCGCGAAGGCGCTCGTCGAGGCCGGCGCGGACGGC